>JAEUJR010000808.1 GCA_016793585.1 Archangium sp. | reverse complement strand
GAGCTCGTCGAGGCGTACGAGGATCAGACGATTCGCAGCGTGAGCTTCGAGATCAAGGTCCCGTCCGTGGTTCGCTTCCTGAGAATGCTCGCGCGGCGCAAGCCGGTGATCCGGTTCAGCCGCGAGAACGTCTACGCCCGTGACCACGGCCGCTGCCAGTACTGCCAGCGCCCGGTGACTCGCGCGGAGGCGACGTACGACCACGTCATTCCCCGTTCGCGCGGCGGCGCGACGAACTGGGAGAACATCGTGATCGCCTGCGTGCCCTGCAACCAGAACAAGGGCGGGCGCACGCCGGAGCAGGCTCACATGCCGCTGAAGGTGAAGCCGGTGAAGCCGACGAAGCTGCCGGACACGCTCCGTCTCACCTTCCAGTTCCAGAAGGGCATGCCCGCCTCCTGGAGCACCTGGCTGAGGGACCTGACCTACTGGCACGGCAGCCTCGAGGAAGATTGATCGGGTTGCCGCTGTTCCAGCCACAGACAACACGACAGACACGAACCGGCGGGTGCGGGCCGACTGCACCGCCTGAACGGGTAGACAGAGAGACCGCAAGGTCGCTGGGTGCTGGTCCACGCTTCAAAGGACCCTGGTGCCCCCGTCCAGTCGAGCAGCACACCCACAGGTTCATGGCAGTCACTTTCCGCCCCTCCGGGATTCACGTCTCGGAGGGGCGCCCTCTTTTCGGGGCCGGGGCGTTTTCACGCTACGCTCGCGACACGGACCATGGGTGCCTCACCCACTGAGACCGGCCGTCGGCAGGCTCTGCTTCGCGCGCTGCCGTCGATCGATGAGCTGCTGCTGCACGTGCAGGTCGCGCCTCTCGTTGCCTCGTCGGCGCGCTCGCTCGTGGTGGAGGCGTGTCGAAACGCGGTGCAGGCCGCTCGTGAACGAATTCTGCGAGGCGACGAAGCGCCGTTCGATGCGGCGGCGGTCGCGGTGGAACTCTCGTCGCTGGTGCAGCCCAGTCTTCGCCGGGTGATCAACGCGACGGGCGTGGTGCTGCACACCAACCTCGGTCGAGCGCCGCTCTCTGCTCGCGCCGTCGAGCGCGTGGCAGCGATCGCGCGCGGCTACTGCAACCTCGAGCTCGATCTCGACGAAGGAGAGCGCGGCAGCAGGTACTCGCACGTCGTCGAGCTGCTCTGTCGCGTGACGGGAGCGGAGGACGCGCTGGTCGTGAACAACTGCGCGGCCGCGACGCTGCTGACGCTCGGCGCGCTGGCCCAGGGCAGGGAGGTCATCGTCTCGCGCGGAGAGCTCGTCGAGATCGGCGGCGGCTTTCGTGTTCCCGACGTGATGCGCCAGTCGGGCTGTGTGCTGGTCGAGGTCGGCACGACCAACCGAACGCGGGTCGGCGACTACGAGGCGGCGCTCACGCCGCAGACGGGCCTGCTGCTCAAGGTGCACCGCTCGAACTTCGCGGTCGTCGGCTTCACGGAAGAAGCGACCACCGCCGAGCTGGCCGCGCTGGGTCGATCGCGCGGCGTGCAGGTGTTCGAAGATCTGGGCAGCGGCGCGTTGATTCCGCTCCATTCCGAAGGGCTCACCTCCGAGCCGACCGTTCGTTCGATCATCGAAGCGGGCGCCGATGTCGTGGCGTTCTCTGGAGACAAGCTGCTCGGCGGCCCTCAGGCGGGCATCGTCTGTGGCTCGAAGGGCGTGATCGCGAAGCTGTCGAAGCACCCGCTCAATCGTGCGCTGCGCATCGACAAGCTGACCGTGGCCGCGCTCGAGGCGACCCTCGAGGCGTACCGAGACGGCATCGCTGATGCAGAAGGTCCGACGCGCGCGATGCTCACGACTCCGCTCGCGACGCTCGAGGCGCGCGCTCGGGTGCTCTCGAATGCGCTCGGCTCCATTCCACACCGGGTGGTTCAGACGAGCTCGAAGGTCGGTGGTGGCTCGATGCCGCTCGCCGA
>JAEUJR010000045.1 GCA_016793585.1 Archangium sp. | reverse complement strand
GTGCAGGAGTTCGACGAGAAGGCGTACACCGACGCCGGCATTCCGCAGGAGAAGATCGGCACCTTCACGCCGTACGAGAAGGTCGGCTGCAAGGAGTGCAACGACCGCGGCTACCGTGGCCGCGTCGCCGTCTACGAGGTCATGCCCTTCTGGGACGGCCTGAAGGAGATCGTCATCAACGGCGCCTCTGCCGCCGAGATCAAGCAGGAGGCGATTCGCCTGGGCATGCAGACGCTCCGCATGTCGGCGCTCAACAAGGTGATGCAGGGCACCAGCACCCTCGAAGAGGCCGTCGGCAACACCGCTCCCGACCGCTTCTGAGTCGTCACCTCATCGAACACAAAGGACGTCAACGCCGTGGCCAACCTGCATCAGCTGCTCAAAGCGATGGTCGAGAAGGGCGCGAGCGATCTGCACATCACCACCGGCTCGCCGCCGCAGCTGCGGGTCGATGGTGATCTCGTGCCGCTCAAGATGGCGCCGCTCACGCCGGTCGAGACCAAGCAGATCTGCTACTCGATTCTCACCGACGCCCAGAAGCACGCGTTCGAAGAGAACAACGAGCTCGACCTCTCGTTCGGCGTCAAAGGGCTCTCGCGGTTTCGCGCGAACATCTTCATGCAGCGCGGGGCCGTCGCCGGCGCCTTCCGCACCATTCCCTTCAAGATCCTCACCTTCCAGGAGCTCGGCCTGCCGCCGGTGGTCGCCGATCTCTCGAAGAAGCCGCGCGGCCTCATTCTCGTGACGGGGCCCACCGGGTCGGGCAAGTCGACGACGCTGGCGTCGATCATCGACAAGATCAACACCGAGCGTCACGAGCACATCATGACGATCGAAGACCCGATCGAGTACCTGCACCCGCACAAGAACTGCCTCGTCAATCAGCGTGAGGTCGGCGCCGACACGAAGTCGTTCAAGACGGCGCTCAAGTACATCTTGCGGCAAGACCCCGACGTGGTGCTCGTCGGCGAGATGCGAGACCTCGAGACCATCGAGGCCGCGCTCGTCATCGCAGAGACCGGTCACATCGCGTTCGCCACGCTGCACACCAACAGCGCGGTGCAGACCATCAACCGCATTCTGGACGTGTTCCCGCCGTATCAGCAGCCGCAGGTGCGCGCGCAGCTGTCGTTCGTGCTCGAGGGCATCATGTCGCAGTCGCTGTTGTCGAAGGCGACTGGCAACGGCCGGGTGCTGGCGCTCGAGGTCATGATCCCCAACCCCGCCATCAGAAACCTGATTCGCGAAGACAAGGTGCACCAGATCTATTCGTCGATGCAGGTCGGTCAGTCGAAGTTCGGCATGCAGACCTTCAATCAGGCGCTGGGGCAGCTGCTGGCGCGCAAGCTCATCTCGATGGAGGAGGCGTTCGCGCGCACGAGCGACGCTGACGAGCTCAAGAACATTCTCGCGACGGGCGGCGGTGGCGGCATGCAGCTGCCAGGGCACTCGGCGCAGGGCCCCCTGCCGACGCGTGGGCCTCCGGGCAGGTAGGTCTGAGTGGGTGGGCCGGTTCCTTCGGGACAGGGCTCAATTGAGTTAGGCTTCGCGTCGTCCGGAGGTCGTTTCCATGCCCGCAGCAAACGCTCGAACCCAACCCGCCGCGCCGAAGGCCAAGCGGTCGACGATTCCCGTCTTCTTGTGGGAGGCGAAGACCAAGAGTGGCGAAGTGAAGAAGGGCGAGATGGAGGCGAACGACGCTGCTGCCGTCGACGCCCGCCTCAAGTCGCTCGGCCTCACCCCGAGCAAGGTTCGCAAGAAGACGTTTCTCGACGCGGGCATCAGCATTCCCGGCACGGGCGGCGTGAACGGCAAAGACCTGCTGATCTTCGTGCGCCAGTTCGCGACCATGATCGACGCCGGTCTGCCGCTGGTTCAGTGCCTCGACATTCTCGGGTCTCAGACGCCGAACCTCTCGTTCCGCAAGGTCATCTTCGCCATCAAGACCCGCGTCGAAGGTGGCTCGACGTTCTCAGACGCGCTCAAAGATCACCCGAAGGTGTTCGACGACCTCTTCGTGCAGCTCTGCGCAGCCGGCGAGGTCGGCGGTATTCTCGACACCATCTTGAACCGCCTCGCGGTCTACCGTGAGAAGGCCGAGAAGCTGAAAGGCAAGATCAAGGGCGCGCTCACGTACCCGGTCATCGTCTTGACGGTCGGTATCGGCGTCACCGCGCTGCTGCTCCTGAAGGTGACCCCGGTCTTCGAGAAGATGTTCTCGGACTTCGGCTCGTCGCTGCCTGCGCCGACCCAGTTCATCGTCGATCTCTCGAAGTGGTTGCAGGCGTACATCGGCTACATGCTGATCGGCCTCATCGCGGTCGTGTTCGCGTTCACCGCGTTCTACCGCAACCCGCGCGGCCGCCAGCTCTTCGACAAGGCGATTCTGTACGTGCCGCTCGTGGGCTCGCTGCTCACCAAGGTCGCCGTCGCCCGCTTCACCCGCACGCTCGGCACCATGATCAGCTCGGGTGTTCCCATTCTCGACGCGCTCGACGTCACCGCGAAGACCGCCGGCAACCGAACGATCGAGAACGCGATTCAGTACGTTCGCACGAAGATCTCCGAAGGTAAGAACATCGCTGGGCCTCTCGCCGACACCAAGGTGTTTCCCTCCATGGTGGTGCAGATGATCGGCGTCGGTGAAGCGACGGGCGCGATGGATCAGATGTTGACCAAGATCGCCGACTTCTATGACGACGAGGTCGACACGGCGGTCGGCAGCCTCACCGCCATGATCGAACCCCTGATGATGGTGTTCCTCGGCGGCGTGGTCGGCGGCTTCCTCATCGCCATGTACTTGCCGATCTTCACCATCGCCAGTGCCATCAAGTAGTGCCCCGACCGACGCGTCGTTCGTTCCGCTCAGACCAGAGCCTGCTGGCGCGGGGAGCGGCGAAGATCTCAGCCGCCGGCTGACGGCGCTCGTCTTCTTTCGCACCGTCGCCACGACGCTCATTCTCGTCGTGGCGGGCGTTCAGATCAGCGGCAGACGACCTCTCGAGAGCATCTCGGCGGCCGACTTCGGGTGGTTCGGGGTCGTCTCGGTCGACTACCTGCTCACGCTGGTGTCTGCGCTGCTGCTGCGCCGCGGCTCGGCGGGTCGGTGGCTGGCCTGGGTGCAGGTGCTGGGCGCGGTGGCGTTCGCGACGTCGATCGTGCTCCTCACCGATCGCCGCGACTCGCCGTTCTGGTTCACGTACCTGCTCGCCATCATCGGTGGGGCGGTGGTGCTGGGCATGCGGGGGGCGCTCGGCGGTGCCACCGTCGCGGCGCTGTCGTCGATCGTGGTCTCGGTCTGGTCTGCCGTCGCCAACGAGGCCCCGGCCAGGCCCGTCGAGCTGGCAACGCAGGTGCTCGCGCAGTTCCTCGTCGCGGCCCTCAGCGGCTACCTCGCCGAGCAGCTCATTCGAACGCGTGGGCGTCTCGTCGAGAGCGAAGAAGATCTCGCCCGCACGAAGGAGCTTCGAGACCGCATCGTGACGGCGATTCCTTCGGGGCTGGCCGTCGTCGAGACGCCCTCGGGCCGGCTTCGCTACGTCAACCCGGCGGGGCTCGCGATTCTCGGCTTCGACGACGACACGCTGCCTCCGGTCGAGCAGGTCTTCCCCGGGGTGCTGGCGGTGGCCGTCGGGCGCCGCTGGGAGCTGCTGTCGGCTACCCCGCGCGGCGAGCGCATTCTCGGCGTGTCGACGAGCTCGCTCGACGCCGAGACGGTGCTGCTCGTGTTCCAGGACCTGACCGACGTGCGGCGGAAGGAAGACGAGATGGCGCGGCTCGACGAGCTGGCCGAGCTGGGCAAGGTGTCGGCGACGCTCGCGCACGAGGTGCGAAACCCCCTCGCTTCGATGCGCGGGTCGGCGCAGATGCTGCTGGCGGAGTCGGCCGACGGCTCGCCGCAGCAGCGCCTGAGCCGAATCATCGTTCGCGAAGCCGATCGGCTCGCGTACCTCGTCGATCACTACCTCGAGCTCGCCCGGCCCAAGGCTCCTCAACGAACGCCGGTGCGCGTCGACACGCTGGTGGCCGAGACCATCGAGGTGCTGCGGGCCGACCCGGCGGCGCGCGGCATCGCCATCGACGAGCAGCTCTCGCCTCGTGAAGAGTCGCTCGACGGGGCGCAGGTGAAGCAGGTGCTCATCAACCTGCTGCGCAACGCGTTTCGGGCGGCGGGCCCTCGCGGCAAGGTGCGGGTGCGCGTGTTCTCGGCGCCGACGCCGACGGTCTTCGAGGTCTGGGACAGCGCGGGCGCCGTGAAGCCCGACGAGCTGCCGCACCTCTTCGAGCCCTTCTACAGCCGTGAACCCGACGGCACGGGCCTGGGCCTGTCGACGGCGCAGTCGATCGCGCACGCCCACGGCGCGAAGCTGAGCGTCGAGTCGAGCCCCGAGCAGGGCACGACCTTTCGTTTCGTGCTGCAGCCCGAGAGGAGCGCTCATGCCTGACGTTCTGGTGGTCGACGACGAGCCCTCGATTCTCGAGTTCCTCGAAGTGTTGTTGTCGAAACACGGGCACCAGGTTCGAACGGCGCCGTCGGTCGACCTCGCGACGAAGGCGCTCGCGGCTTCGGTGCCCGACCTCGTCATCACCGACTTCCGCATCGGCAAACAGTCGGGCCTCGACGTGGTGAAGGCGGCGCGGGCGCTCAGCATGCCGCCCGAGGTGATCGTGGTGACCGCGTACGGAACGCCGGCGTCGGCCGTCGAGGCGATGCGGCAGGGCGCCTACGACTACGTGACCAAGCCGTTCGACAACGACGAGCTGATGCTGCTCGTCGAGCGCGCGATCGAGAAGCGCAGCCTGCGCGTCGAGAACCGCCGCCTGCGCGCCACCGGCTCGGGCATCTTCGTCGGCCAGAGCCCCGCCATGCAGCAGGTCTGGTCGGTCGTGCAGAAGGTCGCGGCGACGCGCTCGACGGTGCTCATCTCAGGTGAGAGCGGCACGGGCAAAGAGGTGGTCGCGCGCGCGATTCACCAGCAGAGCCCCCGGGCCAGTCAGCCGTTCGTGCCCGTCAACTGTGGCGCGCTCGCAGAGGGGGTGCTCGAGAGCGAGCTGTTCGGTCACGTGAAGGGCGCGTTCACGGGGGCCTCCTCCGATCGGCAGGGCATTCTCGCGGCCGCGGGCGAGGGCACGGTGTTGCTCGACGAGGTCGGCGAGCTGCCCCTGGGCACGCAGGTGAAGCTGCTGCGGGTGTTGCAGGAGCGAAAGGTGAAGCCCGTCGGGAGCAGCCGCGAGGTGCCTTTCGAAGCCCGCATTCTCGCTGCGACGAACCGCAAGCTCGAAGACGAGGTGAAGGCGGGCCGCTTTCGCGAAGATCTCTGGTTCCGCCTCAACGTGATCGTGATCGAGGTACCGCCGCTGCGCCGCCGCCGCGAGGACACGCCAGCCCTGGCGAACTTCTTCCTCGAGCGCGTCGCCAACGAGCTCGGCCGGCCCGGGCTGCACTTCACGCCCGAGGCCATCGCCGTGCTTCAGGACTACGCGTTTCCCGGCAACGTGCGCCACATGCAGAACATCATCGAGCGGGCGGCGACGCTGAGTGACTCCGACGAGCTGGGGCCGTCGTCACTGCCGCCCGTGGTGCTGGGGGCGACGGGCGAGGTCGAGGCCGGGCCCGAGCTCGTGCTCGCGCCGGGGTTCTCGCTCGAGCGGCACCTCGACTCCCTCGAGCGCAGGTACCTGAGCGAAGCGCTGCGGCGCGCGGGTGGCGCGAAGATGAAGGCCGCCGAGCTGCTCGGCCTCTCGTTTCGCAGCTTCAGGTACCGCCTGGCGAAGCAGGGTCTCTCGCCCGACGACACCTGAGGCCCGGGCTCACGGCGCCGCAGGTGGTGGCGGGGGCGCCTTCTTCCGGGCCGCTTCGGTCGCGTTGGCGACCCGCAACATGCCCTCGATGGCGTCGACCGTGACGGGCTCGTGGCCGCGCAGCAGCAGCATCTCTTTGGCCGAACGAATCGCCTGAGCGTCGTCGAGGCGCAGCGCCGTCTGCAGCAGCGTGCGCACCTGGGGCTCTCGCAGCGGCGCCACGCGGCCGGCCTCGAGCAGCAGCCGAACCGCCTCGGCGTATTGCTCCCTGGTGCCCGCGTCGAGCGCGCGTACCACCAGCACGCCGCTCGCTGCGCGCTCCATGTCGAGCACCAGGGTGCTCGCCCATGCCGCGCTCTCATTCCAACCCGCGGCGGTGAAGAGCGCGCGCGCCTTGAGCGCGAGCGACGGGTGTTCGAAGGCCGCCACGCGCTGCATGAGGGCGCGGGTGACGGTGGCGCGCGTGGTGGCGTCGGCGGCGGCCAACCGCTCGGGCGCAGCGAAGAGCCACGCGATGCTGTCTTCATCGGGAGCGGGCGGCTCGAGCACGGGCCCCGAATCGGTCTGCCCGAGGGTGATCAGCAGCGCGCGCACGTCGGGCCTCGAGGCGTAGGGCTCGAGCTCCTTGAGCTTCGTCGCCACGTCGGTCTGGGTCGACGCGATGATCACCTTCGCGCGACCGGCGAGGAGCGGCTCCGAGACGTTGGCGAGCTGCGCGATCGCCTCAGGGCGTTTCCCGTCGGCCAGCAGCTTGCGGAACTTCGCGTACGCCTCGAGCGAGGGCATCGACGCGTCGATGCCTGAGACGGCCCGCCCGGTCGCCTGCGCCTCGACCACCGTGAAGGGCAGCTGGCCGCCGGGCGTGCCCAGCGCGTTCTCGAGCGCGGCGAGCGCAAACGCGTCGCGATCGCCAGCGTTGACGATCATCGAAGGCGGCAGCGACCGCACCGGCAGGTACTTGAGCGTCGACAGCACGCCCGTCTTGCGGGGCCGCTGTGCGCCGAACTCGATCAGCCCATTGTCATCGGTGCTGACGCGCGTGGTAGTCGCCGGCCGCTCGGGCGTGGTGACGCCGGTGACCCGGCTCGCCATGAAGAGGGCCTGCGTCTGCAGTCTGGTCAGCCCGGCCGTCGCGGGGTGGCCGATGAGCGTGTTGGCCTTGGCCACGTCGAACGAGAGCGGCTGCTTCGAGCCGACCATGTAGAAGGCGCCCGCCTCGGGCACCCAGTAGATGATCGTGTGGGGGAAGACCTGCGTGAAGGCGCCGAAGAGCCCTTCGATCGCCTCGTCTGGCATCTCGGCCGGGCCGAACCACGTCGAGAAGACGCCACCCTCGCTCAGGTTGTCGCGCGCGAGCCCGAAGAACTCGCGCGTGAAGAGCGCCGACGCGACCCACGGGTGCGCCGGCATCGAGGTGATGAAGTCGTAGGCGCCGGGCGAGCGCCGGCTGGTGGTGAGCAGGTGGTGCCGGGCGTCGTTGTTGATCACCGCGACCTTCGGGCTCTTGAGGGGAGAGTCGTCGCCCCAGATCTCTTGAACGGCATCGACGACACCGCGTTCGAGCTCGGCGACGTCGAGGTGCTCGACGCCCAGCTTCAGGAGCACGTCGACCGTGCCACCCGCGCCAAGCCCGACGACGAGCCCACGTCGCTGGTTTCTCGCGTGCAGCCACGGCGTCGTTCCCACCAGCACCGACTCGTGGGCGATGGCCGGCGGAACCTTCGCGCGTGACCCCTGCCCGAGGCCATTGAGCGCCAGGCCCCTGATGTCGGCCGCGTCGGTGACGGTCACCGTCGCCACGTCACCCTCGTAGTACGAGATGATGGTCGCGAGCCCCGCCTTCTGCCGCTGCACGAACGAGAAGTAGTCGGACGAGTTGGCGCGCGCCGACACCATGCGCGGGTCGGTCTGGGGGAAGAAGCCCGCGGCGACGAGTACGATCAGCACGGCGACGGCGATGACGGGGCGGCGATCGGCGCAGGTCGCGACCGTGAACAACACCGTCGTCACGCCGAGCACCAGGAACACCAGGTACAACGTCGACGCCGAGCCCAACGTGGGCAGCAGGAAGAAGCCGGTCGCGAGCGAGCCGATGATGCAGCCCAGCGTGTTCGACGAGTAGAGGACCGCGAGCGTCTTGCCGGCATTCCGTGCCGACCCCTCGGCGACCGACACGAGCGACGGCAACACGGCGCCTGCTGCGGTGGCTGGGAGCGCCAGGAAGACGAACACACAGACGAGCTCGGCGAGGTGCCGTGAGGTGCCGACGAACGTCGTGTTCGCGAGGGTGCCCACGGCCCACGTCATCATCGGCACCGAGCCCGCGAACACGGCGAGCCCGACGAGGAACAAGACCTGGAAGGTGACGGCGATGGTCGCCAGGTGCTTCGCGCGCCGCGTGATGGCCGAGGCGAGCAGACTGCCCACGGCGATGCCGACCAGCACGACGACCAGCACCGAGCCGACGCCGTAGGCGGTGCCGCGCAGCGCGATGGCGAACAAGCGCGCCCACACCACCTGCGCGCCAGTGGCGACGAAGCCGCCGAGCCCGGCAGCCAGGACGACCGCCAGCCGTTTGCGTTGATCGACGTCTTCGTCGACGACCTCGGTCGAGCTCGCCGCGGCGCCGTCTCCGTCAGCGCGGCGGCTCATGGTGAACGCCACTGCTGCGACGACGAGGTTGATGGCCGCCGTCAGCATCGTCGACGCGAACACCCCGAGGTTGGGCAGCATCAAGAACGTGACGCAGAAGGCGCCGATGCAGGCCCCGAGCGTGTTGAGCCCGTAGATCAGCGCCGTGCCGAAGCCGGTCGCTTCGTCCTTCTCGATCGTGCCGACCGAGATGAACGGGAGCGTGGCTCCCATGAGGAAGGTTGGAGGCAGGAGCAGAACCGCCGACACCACCACCCGAAGCAACAGGCCGCCCGAGCCCGTGCCGGGGTCGAGGGTCGCCACGACCACCCCGAGGTTCTTCAGAACCGGGTACAGGCCTACTCCCAGCAGGCCAGTCGCCGCCTCGAGGGCCGCGTAGGTCGCGAGCGGCCGTTTCGCGCCGACGCTTCGTTTACCGGCCCACCGTGCCCCGAGGGCCAGCCCGCCGAAGAAGACCGCGAGCACGATCGAGAACGACGCGGTGGTGGCGCCCAGACTCAGGGTCAGCAGGCGAACCCACAACAACTCGTACGCGAGCCCCGAGAATCCCGACAGCAACAGCAGGGGCAGAACCCAGGCTCGACGCACGCGACCTCCAGAGCGATTGAGCGGCGCAAGGTGCCAGACTTCTCGCCTCTATCGACTGACAAATTTCGTCAGCGCGACTGCCCAAGTTTGGCAGCGACAGAGAACTCGCCAGCCCAGGTTTGTTCCGTTACCCTCTGCGCGGGCGGTTCCCGCCCGTTGGCGCCGATCGTGCACAGAGCCCGCCCGGCGAACTCAATCGTCCACTCTCTCGGGAGACAGCATGACCACGAAGAAGAAGGGCTTTACCCTCATCGAGCTGATGATCGTCGTCGCGATCATCGGCATTCTCGCCGCCATCGCCATTCCGAACTTCGTCAAGTTCCAGGCGAAGGGGAAGCAGGCTGAGGCGAACTCGAACCTCAAGGCCATTTTCTCGGCGCAGAAGGCCAACTTCCCCACCAACCAGGGGTACTGGAGCGACATCGGCGCGATCGGCTTCGCCCCTGAGCGCGGCAACCGCTACTACTACGACCTCGGCCCCGCCGCGGCGTCGGTCGACATGGGCACGCAGGGTAACTGTGGCCAGTTCCAGGACCGCGCGGCCGCCCTCATCACCCAGACCGCCGGCGACTGCGGCGTCTCGGCTGACGTGGCCCGTCACGGCGTGCAGTTCAACAACGCCATGCTCGACGCTCTGACCAACGCGCTCCGCCTGCCGATGACGTTCGTGACGGAGAGCACCAACGCGATGCTCACGATGGCCGGCGTCAACGGCGCTGCCTGCCCGAACTGTGACTTCGCCGCCCTCGCGCAGTCGAACGTCGACAACGACATGTCGGCCGACGTGTGGTGGATCTCGTCGCAGACCCTCGAGACCGACGCTGTCGCCGGCTGCCCGCCCGCGATGACCGTCGCCCTCGGCAACGCGTACACCTCCGGTACGCCTGCCCCGATCAACGACGACGTCTGCAACGAAGAGTAAATCGATCAAGTTCCGCCGCCTCGCGGTGACTCTTTGATTCGAATCGGTATCGCAGCGGCCTCGGTCGTCCTTCTCGTGTTGACCCGTGCGGAGCCTTACCCGCTCGAGCTTCGACACGAGGGCGAACTGAGGCCGCTGTTGTTGCGTGGGTCGATCGCGTCGACGATCTCGAAGGCGCACCTGCCGCTGTTGATCGACCTCTATTGGCTGAGAACGCTCATCGGCATCTCGGAGCCCGAGTCAGAGCAACGGAACAAGAACCTCGCGGCGTACGGCGAGTTCCTGACCGACCTCGACCCGCGGTTCTTTCACGCGTACTACTTTCTCGCGCTCTCGACCCCGTACTCGCTGGGGCGTGATCGGTACCTCAACGGCGATCTGGCGTTGAAGCTCGTGCGAAAGGGCATCGCCCAGTTCCCGAAGGACTTTCGCCTTCGAACGCTGCACGCCTTTCTGCTCACCTACGTCGCGCACGACTCCCGGGCAGCGGTTCAGGAGTTCGTCGAGATCTCGAAGCTGCCCAACGCGCCCGCCGCAGCCATCTCGTCGGCGACCGCCATGTTCGTGGAAGAAGGCCGCTTCGACGACGCGATCGCGATGATCTCCGAAGCGATGGACGAAGGTGGCCACGGCAGCCTCACCCTGCTGTCCGATCGCAAGAAGCAGCTCGAGATCGAGCGCGTGCTGCGCGAGCTCGACGCGGCGATCGCACGGGTCGCGGCCAGGTCGGGGCGAACGCCAGAGAGCCTCGAAGAGGTGATCGCCGCAGGCGAGTGGCCAGCCGATCAGACCCACGACCCCCACGGCGGTGAGCTCACCGTCGAAGCGGGGCGAGGGCGCTCCTCGTGGCTGGTGGGAAGACTGGAGGGGATTCCGAAGTGGTGAACGCCGTCGAGACGAAGGACCTCACGAAGATCTACACGCTCGACGTGCTCAAGGGCCGCAAGCGGGTGGTGGCGCTGCAGGGGCTGACCCTTTCCATCGGCGCTGGCCAGGTGGTGGGCGTGCTGGGCCCGAACGGCGCCGGCAAGTCGACCACCATCAAGCTGCTGCTGAACCTCATTCGGCCCACGAGCGGGTCGGCGTCGCTCTTCGGCCTCGACCCCTCGAACGCTGCCGCGCGCAGAGACGTGGGCTACCTGCCCGAGAACCCGGCGCCCTACGAGTACCTGACGGGCGAGGAGTTCGTGCGCTTCGCGGGTCAGCTCGCGGGGCTCAAGGGCGCCGAGCTCACCCAGCGCGTGAACCTGGTGCTCGAGCAGGTGCAGATGGAGCGCTTCGCGTCGGTGCAGATTCGCCGGTACTCGAAGGGCATGACCCAACGTGTGGCGCTGGCCCAGGCGCTGGTGAGCGCGCCGCGCCTGCTGATTCTCGACGAGCCCACCTCGGGCCTCGACGTGCTGGGCCGCCAGCTCATTCGCGACATCATCGTCTCGGAGAAGAAGCGTGGCACCAGCGTGTTGTTGTGCAGCCACATCATTCCCGATGTCGAGGCGCTGGCCGAAGAGGTGGCGATTCTCGTCGGTGGCCGACTGGTTCGTTCGGGCCCGGTGAGCGAGATGCTGACGAGCGGTGACTCGAGGGTCGAGCTGGTCTTCGAAGGGCTCGAGGTCGAGCGCCTCGCGGCGCTCAAGCCCGAGGTGGTGCAGACGGGCCGGCGAACCGTGCTGCGCACCCGCAACGCCGACGCCCGCGCCCTGCTCGACGCCGCCCATCAGGCGAACGCGACGCTCGTGTCGATGGTGCCCATTCGGCACTCGCTCGAGGACACGTTCCTCGAGGCGCTCCGGAATTCGAACACCCAGGTCGGGAGCATGATCGAGTGAAAGGGCTCTTTGCGATCGCGCTCAACGGGTTCCGAGAGGCGCGGAGAAACCGCGTCACCTCGGTGCTCTTCGTCTTCGCCTTCGTGATGGTCTTCTCGACGACCGTGTCGATCGAGTTCACCGTCGCCACCTTCGACCGGGTGATGACCGACTTCGGCCTGGGCATGATCGGCCTCATCATTCCGGTGCTGACGATCTTCCTCGGCACCGGCCTCATCCCCCGCGAGATCGAGCGGCGTACGATCTTCATGGTCGTCGCCAAGCCCGTCAGCCGCAGCACCTTCATTCTGGGCCGCATGCTGGGCAACCTGCTGACGGTCTTCTTCCTGCTGCTGATGATGAGCGCGTTGTTCCTCGTGCAGCTGCAGATCGCCGGCGCCACCACGCCCTTCAGCACGGGCATTCACGTCGAACACCTGGTCGCCATCTACGGCATGTTGCTCGAAGTGCTGCTGCTGACGGCGCTCTGTTTCGCGTTCGCGTCGGCGTCGTCGCAGTTCGTGTCGAGCCTGTCGGTGACGTGCCTCTACTTCATCGGGCACATGGCTGAAGACCTGTACAACTTCTCGAGCCGCTCGAAGATCGAGCTGTTCAAGCACCTCGGCCACGCGCTGTACTACGTGCTGCCGAACTTCGACCGGCTCGACTACCGGCCGCGTGCGACCTACTTCGACCCCACGACGGGCGCAGAGCTGCTCTCGGCGACGGTCTACGCGGTGGCGTACTCGGCGCTGCTGCTGCTGCTCGCGACCCGCATCTTCGAGCGACGCGACTTCAAGTAGTGCCCGGGGCCCGATGCGGCGAGAATCGGGCGCATGCGGGCGCGCCTCATTGCGATTGCGCTGATTCTGGCCACGCTCGGCGCGGGGGGCACCTGGCTGAGCCTTCAGCCGATCGTCAGCTCTCGCGTCGAAGCCCACCAGGCCCTCACCGGTGACGCTCAGCGCGCGACGCGCCTCGAGGTGGTCGTGGCGCTGCTGGGGCTGCTCGACGTGCTGGCGGCGGTGGTCGTCGGGTACGTGGTGCTGACGTTGACGGTGGCGCAGCCGCTCCAGACCGCCGAACGGCGTGCTGCCGCCGTGCTCGAACGGGAGGGCCGCAGACTGCCGCTGGGTGGGCCGCCCGGCACTGCGCTCGCACAGGCTGTCTCCGAGCTGCACGACGCGCTCGAGCTCGAGCGGGCCACGAGTCGAAGACGGCTCAACGAGCTGACCCTCAACGCCGAGCAGAAGGCGAGGCTCCAATCAGAGCTCGTAGCGGCCGATCGGCTCGCGACCGTCGGCAAGCTGGCGGCCGGCGTCGCGCACGAGGTGGGCAACCCGCTCTCGGGCATTCTCGGGTACCTCTCGGTGTTGCGCCTGCGCGCGCCGCAGAACGACCCGTCGCTCGAGGTGGTCGACCGCATCGAGGCCGAGGTGAAGCGCATCGACTCCATCGTGCGCGGGCTGCTCGAGATGGGCAGGCCGTCGCGTGGCAAGGCCCAGCCGATCGATCTGCGCCCCATCATCGACGGCTGCGTGAAGATGGTGTCGTCGATGAAAGAGAACGCGCAGGTGCGCATCGACGTCGACTGCCCCGAGACCGCGTGGGTGCGCGCCGAGGCGGGCCCGCTGGCCCAGGTGCTGGTGAACCTGTTGCTCAACGCCTGCCAGTCGCAGGCAGGGCAGGGCAGCGTGCGCATCTCGCTCGCGCTCGAGAAGGGCGAGAGCCGCCTCTTCGTCGACGATGATGGCCCGGGCAGTCCCGCCGACGTGCTGCCACGGCTCTTCACGCCGTTCTTCACCACCAAGGCCCCGGGGCAGGGCACGGGTCTGGGGCTGGCGGTGTCACGGCACCTGCTGGGCCAGTTCGACGGCAAGCTGACCGCCGGCAATCGAGAAAAGGGCGGAGCGCGCTTCACCATCTCGTTGCCCTCGCTGTGACGGCACGCAGCGGCGAGTGAAAGCGCGGGCGCAATTGCGTATGTCACCAGCATGGGCTTGCTGCGCTCCATTCTGGTGGTCGACGACGAGGCCTCGATTCGCCACGTCCTCACGCTCGTCCTCAGTGAGCACGGCTACGAGGTGCGCGCGGTCGCCGACGGCGAAGAGGCCCTCAAGGAGCTGCAGGCGCGCCCGTACGACGTGATGATCTCCGACGTTCGAATGCCGAAGCTCGACGGCATGGCGCTGCTCAAGCAGGCCCTCGTGCTGCAGCCCGAGCTCACCGTGCTGGTGATGAGCGCCTACGGCTCGAAGGATCAGGCGCTCGAGGCGGTCTCGCAGGGCGCGTACGACTTCGTGCAGAAGCCGTTCAAGCCCGAAGAGATCGTCTTCACGCTGCGCAAGGTCGACGAGCGCGCGCGGCTATTGCGCGAGAACCGGCGGCTGCGGGCGCCGGCCGGCAGCGCGACGCTCGAGCTGATGCTCGGGGCCAGCGAGCCCATGAAGGCGCTGAAGAAGCAGATGCAGCGCGTGGGCCCCGTGAACAGCACCGTGCTGATCACGGGAGAGTCGGGCACGGGCAAGGAGCTCGTCGCGCGTACGCTGCACGAGCTGTCACCGCGCGCGAACGAGGCCTTCGTCACGGTGAACTGCGGCGCGATTCCGGCGGGCCTCATCGAGTCCGAGCTGTTCGGGCACGCGCGTGGCGCCTTCACCGATGCGCGCACGGCCAAGCGGGGCCTGTTCTCAGACGCGCACAAGGGCACCATTCTGCTCGATGAGGTCGCCGAGCTGCCCGCGGCGGCGCAGGTGAAGCTCTTGCGCGTGCTGCAGGAGGGTGAGGTTCGGCCCGTGGGCGAGAACCGCGTCGAGAAGGTCGACGTGCGGGTGATCGCCGCGACGCTGCGCGATCTGACGAAGCTCGTCGAGCGCGGCGAGTTTCGCGAAGACCTCTACTTCCGCCTCAACGTGGTGCAGCTGCGCGTGCCGCCACTCCGCGAGCGACGTGACGACATTCTTCCCCTCGTGACCGCGTTCATGAGCCGCTTCAACCGCGCCTTCAATCGGGACGAGCCCGTGACCGGCCTCTCGCCCGAGGCGCAGGCGGCGCTGCTCGCGTACGAGTGGCCGGGCAACGTGCGCGAGCTCGAGAACGCCATGGAGCGCGCGGTGCTGCTCACCGACGGCACCAGCGTCGAGTTCGATTCGCTGCCCGAGCGGGTCACCGCGAGGCGCGCGCACGTCTCGAGCGCGTCGGTGGTGGCCGTGCCCACGCCACACGAGACGGAGTACTCGCTCAAGCGCGCCATGCTGCAGCTCGAGGAGCGCTTCATTCGCGCGGCGCTCCGCAAGACGAAGGGCAACCGCACGCGCGCCGCCGATCTGCTCGAGATCAGCCACCGCGCGCTGCTCTACAAGATCAAAGACTACGGCATCGACCCCGACGCCGAAGGCGCGCTCGAGCCCTGACGTCACCCCATCGCTGATCGCCGACGACCCCAAGGGCTTGGGGTGCGCCCACGACCACACACTGTTCGAGGTATGGGTTCATATCTTTGACATATAATTATGGGGTCAAAGAAAGATCAGTGTGTTTGACAAGGGCAGTTGCGGCCGTCAGACTTCTGATCCGATGAGCTCGAACGAGGACGAAGAGAACGCTCGCAAGAACAACGTTCAGCACCTGCGCGAGGAGCGGCTGCTCTCGAAGGCCGAGCTGGCGCGCCGTGCTGGCGTTTCGGTGCTCACCATCGATCGCGTCGAGCGCGGCGCCTCGTGCCGGCTCGACACGAAGCGGAAGATCATTCTCGCGCTGGGCCTGAAGGTCACCGACAAGGATCAGGTGTTCGAAGACTGATCAGCGGGTTTTTTGGAGGGGCCGCATTCCGGCCCTAGTCTCTCGCAGCACGCAGTACGGCGAAGGAGCCACGACGCGATGGCCAAAGGGAAGCTGGCACTGGGGCTCGACATCGGATCATCCGGGGTCAAGCTCATCTCGCTGAAAGAGAACCGCCGTCGCGG
>JAEUJR010000033.1 GCA_016793585.1 Archangium sp. | reverse complement strand
CGCCTCGAAGTACTCGCCGAAGAAGCGGGGAAACGCGCGCGAGCGGTCGAAGCGAATGCGCAGGTCTCCGAGGTAGCCGACCTTCTGCACCCGGCCGTCGAGCCAGCCATCTCGAATGAGCGCGGTGCACATGCCCATCAGCCCCTGCTCGGCGTCACCGACGTAGACGACCGGCTCCACCCGCTGCATGCGATAGAGCGAGAAGAAGTCGGGGCTGCGTTGGGTGGCGAGCACCAACGCGCCGCGCATGGGCACGTCGCCGAAGAGGTCGAGCAGCGCGGCGTTGTCGGCGTCGCTCGCGAGCCGCGGCGTGGGAGCGTTCACGGCTTCACACCATGCGCGGCCGCCCATGTCTGGAACGCCGCGAGCGTCTTCGCCTGCAGCGGAAGCCCACGCAGCAGCTCGAGCGCCCGCGTCGCCGACGCCACGGCCTCGGCCTTCGCGCCCGTCGCCCACTGCACCTTCGAGACGACCATGAGCACGCGGGAGACCAGGTCGGCCGAGAGCGTCTTGTTCTTGCCGAGCGAGCTCGACAGCCGCGCGACGATGGGCAGCGCGTCTCGCTCCTTCGAGAGCGCCACCCGCGCCTCGGCCTCGGCGGCGTCGAGCTCGACGAAGTACATGTCTTCTTCCGACACGCGCCCGGCGATGGGAGCCCGCGCCGCTTCGAGGTGCACGAGCGCCTCCTTCGGTCGACCGAGCGTCAGCAGCGCCTCGCCCCACGAGAGGTGCACGAGCCCGACACGCACGTGGGTGGCAGGGCGTTTCGCGAGGGTGATGGCGAGCGCGCGCTGACACGCCGCCTCCGCCTCCTTCGCGTGCCCGAGCTTCGCTTCGACGAGGCACTCGGTGCTCAGCGGCTCGGCGAGCGAGGGGTGGTCGGCGCCCATCGACTTCTCCTCGACCGAGATGGCGCGCTGAATGCTCTGCAGCGCGGCGGGCAGGTCGCCCAGGTCCATCTGCGTGCCGGCCATGTTCGTCAGCACGTGCCCGACGCGCGAGTGCTCGGGGCCCAGCGCCTTCACGCGAATGTCGAGCGCGCGCCGGTAGAACGCGAGCGCGGCCTGCGGGTCTCCACGGTCTGACGCGTCGATGCCGAGCGTGTTGAGCGTCGACGCCACTTCGGGGTGCAGCGGGCCGAGCGACTTCTCGCGAATCGCCAGCGCGCGCTCGTACATCGCCTTGGCGTCGTCGAGCTTGCCCATCGAGCCCACGCAGATGGCGAGGAACTGCAGCACGTCGGCGACGGCCGGGTCGTCTTTGCCGAAGAGCCGCTCCCGCAGCGCGAGCGCGCGTTCGTAGTGGGTGCGTGCCTCGGCGTACTGGCTCTGCGTGTAGAGCAGCTTGCCTTCGCGAACCTCGAGCAGCGCCTCGAGCCGCGCGTCGTTACCCAGGCGCTGCACCACGGCGCGGGCGTCTTTGGCGAAGCCGGTGCCTTCGCTCCAGCGCGCCTGCTCGGGGCCGACGGCGTCGATGAGCGTGAGCAGGGCGCGCGCACGGTCGACGTCGTCACCCACGGCGTCGGCGAGCGTGGCGGCTTCACGCGCGGCGGCCTCGGCGGCCTTCGCGTCGCTGTTCGCCAGGTGCGCTTCGGCCAGCATCGCGAGCGTCTCGGCGTGCACCGGCGCGTACTGCGTGGCGCGCGCGGTCTCGACGAGGGGCTTCAAGGTGTCGACGGCGGCGGAGGGCCGGGCCGCAACGAGCAGACTCGTTCGCGCGAGCTCGTCGCGCACCTTCGTGACGGCGGGCTGCTGCGCGGGCGTCGGCGGCGTCACCGAGGCGGCGAGCAGCTTCGGGTCAGCGCACCACTCGAGCGGCTCGAGCGTGGCGAGCACCGTCGAGGTCGAGGTCACGGTGTCAGCGTCGGCCTTCGAGAACCAGGCGGCCATCGCGCCCAGCTGGGCCTTCGCGCGGTCGAGGCAGCGCATGCGCAGGTCGAGCACCTGGGGCGACTGCGTGCGCGTCACCCACGTCGCTTCACAGGCCTCTCGACGCGCGACGCTCCAGGCGGCGGCCCGTTCATCGAGCACCGTGCGCACGGCGTTCGACGCGTTCTCGGCAAAGGGAACCTTCGTCGCGGTCATCGCGGCCTGCACCCGCTCCCGCACCGCCGAGTCCCAGACGCCGGCGAGGGCATCGGCTGGCACGTCGCACGATGGCGTGCGCGCTCTCCACGCGACACCACCGGCGCCGAGCGCGAGCACGACCGCGGCCGCCGTCACCAGGAACGGCCAACGCCGCTTCGGCTCCAGCACGCCCTCGAGTACGGCGAGCAGCGACGCCATCGAGTCGAAGCGCTTCGACGGGTCGAGCGCGAGCCCACGCTCCAGGGCCCGCCAGACTTCGACTGGCACCGGCGGCTTCTGGTCGAGCTGCGGCCCGCGCAACCGCGCCTTCAGCAACTCACCGACGGTGGCACCATCCATCGGGCGTTTGCCGCTCAGCGCCTCGACGGTGGAGACACAGAACGCGAACTGGTCGCACGCGGCCGACGACTTGCGGCCCTCGAGCATCTCGGGCGCCATGTACGCGGGCGTGCCGATGAGCGCGCCTGTCTGCGTCAGCTTGGCGTCGGCGAGGCCCGGCGGAGGCGCTGCCGTCTCGGTGAAGTCGTCGTCGACGTCGGCGGCGAGCCCGAAGTCGGTCACCTTCACGCGACCGTCGCTGCTGACGAGCACGTTGTCGGGCTTGAAGTCGCGGTGAATGAGCCCGCGCGCGTGGGCGGCCGAGAGCCCCTTGCCCGCGTCGACGCACGCCTGCAGCACCTCACGCCAGTCACGTTGGTCGACCCAGCGCCGCAGCGAGCCGCCGTCGATGAACTCCATCGCGACGAAGACCTGCCCGCCTTCGTCACCCACCTCGTACACGGCGACGACGTTCGGGTGAGAGAGCCGCGCCATCGCCTGCGCCTCACGCACCAGCCGCGCCCGCAGCGCCGGCGTGTCACGACCCTTCTCGACGCGCAGCACCTTGAGCGCGACCTTGCGGCCGAGCGCCGGGTCTTTCGCGAGGTAGACCTCACCCATCGCACCGGCGCCGAGAAAGCCGTCGACCTCGTAGCGCCCGAGCCTGTCACCCGCCCGCAGGCGCGCGCCGGGAAGGGAGCGCTCTCCTGAGACGGGCGACGCGAGCGTGCTGCCAAGGCTCATGCCCCCGGTCGGCGGCTGCGACTGCAACGCGGCGAGCACCACGCGGCACGCACCGCACCCGTCGACGTGGCTGTCGATGGTGCTTCGCGTCGCGTCGTCGAGGCGCCCTTCGGCGAACTGCACCAACTGCTCTTCGGCGGGGCACGTCATGGTCGGCGCAATAGTGCTCGTCTTCGTCACGTCATGCACTCGTCGCAGGGAGACGGGCCGAACCGAGTCGTTTTGCGAGGAACACTGATGCTGCGCAGGCTGATGTTCGTCGTCGCCGCGGTGGCCATTGCCGCCTGCCCTGGTCCCGCGCGGCCGGTCGAGGCCTTCACGATGCAGGTGCGCCTCTCGTGCGACGGCGGCTGTCCCGCCGACGCCTGGGGCCCCTCCGCGGGTCACTGCGGTGAAGACCTCTCGCGTGAGAATCAGGCGGGCGTTCGCACCGCCATCGGAAGCGGCGAGGCAATCGTCATCATCGACACCGTGCTCGAAGACGGCGGCGTGGCGAGGCAGCGAACGCAGTGGACGAACCTCCAGCCAGTGCTCGGCTGGTTCGCTCCCTGGCCGCTGCTCTATTCGTTGCGCGCCGATGGTGGCCTGGCCGTCGCCGATGCCGGCGCGGGCCCTTCCTTCTCGTACACGGCGACCCGGTTCGATGGTGGCCGCTTCGAGGTCACCGAGGTTCACGAACTGACCCGCAGCGAGGTCGTGCCCGTGCAGTCGTTCGACGGGAGCGACCCCTTCGTCGGGTGCTGCGCCGCGGTGGGCTCAGAAAGCCCGCCCGTGCTCGGCGCGCTGATGTTCCTGCGTCGCCGCCGAAGCCTCCGTGGGTAGACTCATGGCGATGCTCGTCGAGGCGTTCCTTCGTGCGGTGGGTCCAGCGGCCGCGACGTGGCGGGCGCGCCCCGACCTCGCGAGCCAGCTCGAGCAGCGGTTTCAGCAGGCGGTCGCGGCGTTTCCCGGGGTTCGGCTCGAGCAGGGCTTCGTGGCGGCGGCGCTGGGGCGTTCGCTCGCAGGCGCTCCGGCGGAGTCGCTCGAGGCCGTCTCACTCGAGGTCGTGCTGGCGGCGGCTGCGCTCGCGGGTGACGTGCGTGCGGTCTCGCTCTTCGATGCGCTGGTCGTCTCGGAGGCGAAGCAGGCGGCACAGCACCTGAAGGCCGGCGCCAGCTTCGCCGACGAGCTCGCCCAGCAGATGCGGCAGCGCATGCTCTCGCCCCCGTCACCGAAGCTCGCCGACTACGCGGGCCGCGGCAGTCTCAAGAAGTGGCTGCGCGCGTCGGCCATGCGGCTGGGCATCAACCTCGCGTCGGCCGAGGGGCGCCACCGCAACGATGGTGACGACGACGAAGCGCTGGGGCACCTGCAGGCGTCGGCCGCGTCTCCTGAGCTCGCGGTGGTGAAGGCCGAGACGGCGGCGCTGGTGACCGACGCGTTGCGCCTCGCGTTCTCGAAGCTGTCGCCGAAGGAGCGCAACCTGCTGCGCCTCTACTTCCTCGACGGCGTCTCGAGCGTGCAGCTGGCGAAGACGTATGGAACGCATCGGGTGACGGTGACGCGCTGGCTCGCGGCTGCACGCACCACGGTCGTCGAGGCGGCCATCGCGCACCTTCGTGAACAGGGCGCCTTGAGCGCCTCGACGAGTGGAAGCGACCTGCAGTGGCTCGTACGCAGCCAGCTCGGTGAAGGCTGGCTCGAGGGGCTTCGCCACGAGGAAGGCTGAGAACCGTCCGATGCTCCACAAGTTGATCAGGCGCTCGAAGCAGGGGCTCGAGCAGCTGTCGCTCTGGGCCGAGGACAACTTCGTTCACTCCGTTCACATCCGCATGTGGGAGCTCGGGACGAAGAGCGAGAAGAAGCGTCACGGCAGGCCAGACAAGGCTGAAGCCGCGCTGAAGGCGCTCCTGGCGTCACGGCTGCGCGAGGGCTTCGAGTATCGAGACGGAGCTCCGCCTGCGGAGCAGCCCGTGCCCGTCGCAAGCGCATCGAAGGCGCGGCCGTACAAGACGCCACAGTGGCTCGAGCACCGTGCGCTCGGCACCCGACGAAAGCGGCTCGCGTCACTCGTGAAGAAGGCCGGGCTCTCGCACCGGCTCGGAGAGCTCGAAGCCGTCTCGAAGCCCGGCATCTCGTTCTCGCTGAAGAAGGTCTCGAGTGCGCCACGAGGGGTCTCGCGAATCGGCGGCGCTGCCGAAGTCGCGGCGCCAGCAGGGCTGCACTTCATCGCGCAGGTCTCGCTCGCCGAGGTGCACCCGCTCGACCTCGAAGGCGTCTTGCCAGCGAAGGGGCTGCTCTCGTTCTTCGCGCAGCTCGACGAGACACGCGTCGACTACGCCGAGGTCGCGAAGGTGGTGCTCTCGACGAAGCCGGTTTCGGTGACTGGGACTCCGTCGCGAATCGCGCGCATCGGCCTGCTGACGCCGCGGCTCAGTCTCACGCTGCCGTCATTGGAAGACCCTGCCATCGAGAAGCTCGAGCTCACCGCGGAGGAGCGCGAGGCCTTTCACGATGAGGTGTACCTCGAGCTGATGCCTGACGAGCCTGCACATCTGCTGCTCGGCTACGGCTCTGCGGGCACCGAGCACAGCCTCGAAGGCCGCACCTTTCTGGCGCAGTTCGCTTCGGATGATCGCGTCGGCTTCAACGAGGGCGATGACCAAACGCTTCGCCTGTTCTTCAAGGGCAAGAAGCCCGGCCTGAGCTCGGTCGTGTGCACCCTCGAAGAGGCGTAGCGCATCAACTCGTGAATGCGGGTGTCCTCCAGTCCATGGTCGTCGTGTCGCCAATGCCGGAGACCCTCGGGTTTTCGAAAGCGCGCCCACCCCGCCGGCTCGAGCGTGGGCGGCCCCGACCCTCGGGTTCTCGTGAAAGTGTGCATCGCCCGCCGAGTGAGGGTGTCTCTCTGGCATGCGCTCGTTGGTCGTTCTCTCCCTTCTGGTTCTCGTTGGTTGCCGGTCGAACCGGGTCTCCCTGCTGACCAACGACGTCGAGGTCGCCGAGACGGTGCCGTGTGGCCGGGCCTTCGTCGGGTTCGAGACCTCGTGCTCCCTCACCATCACCAACCGTGCGCGCCGCGCCGTCTCCGTCTCGTTCTCCAGCGCGGCACCGTTCGAGCTGCCCGCCATCGTCGAGGTCGCGGCTGGCATGTCGACCGACGTCGAGGTGCACTTCCGCCCGGTCGAGCCCGGCGACGTCTCGCGCGCACTCACGGCGAGCATCGAAGGCCACGACGTCGAGGTGCAGGTGTCGGGAGAAGGTGTCGCAGTGCCGTCGTGCGTGTCGACCGACGACTGCCGCGAGCAGACGTTCGACCCCGCGCGTGGCTGCGTCGAGACGGTTCGCGCCGATGGTGCCTCGTGCGGGCAAGGCGACGTGTGTCTGGTGAACGCGACGTGTCGGGCCGGCCAGTGCGTCGGAGCGCCGCGCTCGTGTGACGATGGCAGCGCGTGCACCACCGATGCGTGCGACCCGTCGCGTCGCTGTCTGCATGAAGCCATCACCTGCGCGCCGTCGACGAACCCGTGCCTGGCCGCGGCCTGCGATGCGCGCCTGGGCTGCGTCGCCGAGCCCGTCGTCGATGGCACGAACTGCGGCACGAACGACTGCGAGACGGCACACGTCTGCTTCTCGGGCCAGTGCGTGGAGCGCACCGCGCCGCAAGGCTCCACCTGCGCTCCCGCGACTGCGTGCCGTGGCGAGGGCCGCTGCACTGCCGAGAAGACGTGCGCGCTGCCGCCGCCGGGAGCGCCAACCGAGGCCTTCCGTTTCGAGCTGCCGGCAGACCGCGTCGTGCAACAACTGCTCGTCGCGACGACGGGCGACACGTTCCTCGCGCACGGCCCGCAGGGCTCGATGGCGCCGCCCAGCACCGTGCTCGTCTCGCTCGACCGCCGGGGCCGCACGCGCTTCGAGGTCGACCTCACCGCCGAGGTGCCCGGCCTGCAGACGACGCGCGCGCTGATGCTCGACGCGCCGAACCACCGGCTCTTCGTCTCGCTCTCGTCGTGGCAGCCCGCGATGGCGCTGCTCCAGGCGCGTGACTCCCGCACCGGCGCGTTGCTCTGGCAGCGACACCTGCGCGCGCTGAACATTCCCATTCTCAACTCCGACACCGGCGCGCTGTCGCTCTCTGTGCAGAGCATCGCCCTCGTCGGCACCGATGACGTGATGGCCCAGCTCGTCGAGGGCGCGTCGTTGCATCAGCAGCACCTCGTCACCTTCGCGGGCAACTCGGGCGTCGAGCGGTGGCGTGCACAGCGGCCCGGGCACGGCACGTTCCTGGTGAGCGGCGATGGTCAGGCGTGGGGCAGCTGGGCTGCGTGCTGGAGCTGGGACAATCGTTTCAGCCGCATCGATGGCGCTGGCCGCAGCTCGTTCGATGTGCCGCGCGGTGGAGCGATGGCCATGCTGGGAGACTCCGCGATTCTGCCCGGGCTCGACGGCGGCCTCGTCAGCCTGTCGGCCGACCTGCGCACCGAGCGGCGCTTCGTGTTGCCTGCGAATCAGACCGTCGAGAGCTGGAGCGGCGTGGGCGCACAGGACGACGAGCTGACCGTCTTCACCTCGAGCGCGAGTGGAACGCGACTGTTGCGGACGACGCCAACTGGCCTTCGCTGGGCCGTGCCCGTCGAATCACGCGCCAGCTGGAAGCGGCTCGAGCTGGTGGCCGATGGCGGCGTCGCGCTCTCGTTCGGCTCCATGGACGGTGGCAGCGCGTTGAGCGTGTTCTCGAGCGACGGTGTCGAGCTGGAGCGCTGCTCGATGAACGGCCGCGTGGTCTCGGGCTTCGCCGACGAGCTGGTCGTCACGACCGAGAAGAACGCCATCGTCGGCCTTCGTTTCCCCGGGCTGGGCGCCGCGAAGTCAGGCTGGCCCGACTCCGATGGCATCGACGGGACGCGCCGGTTTCGGTGAGCAACCGTCGAACGGCGGGTCACTCCCAGACGACGCGCGCGAACGTCGAAGGCGAGCGGCCGGTCGCACGGGTGAAGTCGCGGGTGAGGTGCGCGTGGTCGGCGTAGCCCAGGTCTGCCGCAAGCTCGGCCAACGAAGCAGCTCCACCACGCTCGAGCCGCAACGCCACGTCGCGCAGCCGCTGCCGGCGAATCACCCACTTCGGTGACACGCCGACGAAGTCGCGAAAGAGCCGCTGCAACGGCCGCGTCGACAACCCCGCCAGCGAACAGACCTGCTTCACGGTGGTGATGTCGGTGGAGCGGGTGATGCGCTCGACGACACCGACCGCGAGCCGCACCTGGGCCTCGACCGGCCGCATCGTCGCGAGCAGCCACGCCTCGAGCGCGGCGAAGCCCTGCTGATCAGCCTTTGACAAGACGTGACGCTCGACGGCCTTCGGGAACACCTCGCGCAGCGGCGTGACCGTGTCGTTCCACATGGCGATGGCGCGAGGCGGCAACAACACCCTCGCCGCGCCGGCCTTGAGCTTCACCGCACGAATGAGCCCGGCACCCGAGAGCTCGCGACGAAACAGCTTCGTGTTCACGCCGACGACGCGGCTCTTCCCCGCTTCGAACGCCACGTGCACGCAGGGGTCGGTGAGCACTTCGACGACGTGCGGCGGCTGAGCCTCGAGCTCCCACCGCGTCATCCAGTACGTCTCGACGACGTCTGCGAGCGCTGGCGACGGCTTGAACGTCGCGGCCTCGACCCGCTTGCCACTCACACGGCTCGACACCAGCCCGCGCGCTCTGCCGTGCCCGTCAGGTCGTGTTTGTTCAAGCATCGCGTTCGCTGCGAATGGTACCTGTCGCGTTCACCATCGAGGAGCACGCATGCGCGTCACCATCAAGAACGTCTCTGACATGCAGCACTATCAAGGCGAGCACACGATTCCGGGCATTCGTTTTCGCCCGGCCAGGCAGGCCATCGGCATCTCGGC
>JAEUJR010000030.1 GCA_016793585.1 Archangium sp. | reverse complement strand
GCGACGAAGAACTTGAGCACGGGGTCTTCGCGAACCTTGTTCCAGGCGCCGCGGAGCGTGAGCAGACCGTTGAGCATGCCGCCCCACGACGGCGCCCAGAGCATCACCGAGAAGACCATGCCGAGCGACTGCGCCCAGTCGGGCAGGGCCGTGTAGAGCAGGTGGTGCGGGCCGGCCCAGATGTACATGAACACGAGCGCCCAGAAGTGAACGATCGAGAGCCGGTACGAATAGACCGGGCGCTCGGCCGCCTTCGGCATGAAGTAGTACATGATGCCGAGAATCGGCGTGGTCAGGAAGAAGGCGACGGCGTTGTGGCCGTACCACCATTGAACGAGCGCATCTTGAACGCCTGAGAAGACCGAGTAGCTCTTGAACATCGACAGCGGCAACTCGAACGAGTTGACGATGTGCAGAACTGCGACGGTCAGAATGGTTGCAATGTAGAACCACAGCGCGACGTACAGGTGCTTCTCGTTGCGCTTGGCCAGCGTCCAGAAGAAGTTGATGGCGAACACCACCCAGATGAGCGCGATGGCGATGTCGATCGGCCACTCGAGCTCGGCGTACTCCTTCGAGGTGGTGATGCCCAGCGGCAGCGTCACGGCGGCCGCGACGATGATGAGCTGCCACCCCCAGAAGTGAATGTTCGACAGTAAGTCAGACGCCATTCGCGCGCGGGTCAGGCGCTGGGTCGAGTAGTAGACACCGGCGAACATCATGTTGCCGACGAACGCGAAGATGACGGCGTTCGTGTGCAACGGGCGCAGGCGCGAGAAGGTGGTGTACGGAATGCCGAAGTTCATCTGCCACCAGGCAAGCTGGCTGGCGATGAGGACTCCGACGAGAAGGCCGACGGCCCCGAACAAGACAGACGCGAAGATGAACTTCCTGACGATCGCGTCGTCGTACTCGATGCGTTGGGTCTGCATCAGATCGACTCCTGGTTGGACTGCTTCGTGGTGGTGGTGGTGGGCGCGGGGGGTGAGGCGTTGCCGCTGACGACGTCGTCGTCCTCCAGCGGCGTGAGCGAGAGCCTGTCGGCGTGCTCGAAGGTGCGGGACTTCACGGTGAAGACGAAGAGGACGACGGAGCTGAGAACGAGCATCAGGCTCACGAAGACCTGGAGGACCATCACGTTCATGACCGGGCTCCCGCCAGCTGCGACGATCGAGCGCGCGGTATCTGCGTCACGGAATTGTCGAGCGCAGGTGTTGCGCGAGCGAATGCCTTGAGCCCGATGATGGTAATGACGAGCAGCGTCAACGTGCTCGCGGGCATGGTGATCGCCGCGAGCAGCGGAGACATTTTTCCCAGCAACGCCAGCGAGATGGCGAAGGCGTTGTAGGCCAGGCTCACGGTCAGCACGCGTTTCACGACGGTGCGCAGATGCGCGGCGCGTGCCAGCGACTCCTTGATGGGTGCCAAGCCTTCACCGACCAGAAAAAAGTCGCTGCGACCGGGCATGACGGGCCGGTCAATGGCTGGTGTGCCGGCGATCAAGGCTTGTTCGAAGGCCAGGGAGTCGTTCACGCCGTCGCCGAGGTAGAGCGTGTCTTCTGCGTCGAGGCGCGCAACGGTGTCGGCCTTCTGTTCGGGGCGCTGGCCGCCGAGGGCGTGATCGGCAGCGACGCCCAGGGTCTGGGCCATGGCCGCCACGCGCGCCGGCTCGTCACCGCTGATCAGCCAGACGTCGAAGCCATGGTCGGTGAGCCAGCCGAGCTCCTTGCGGGCGTCGGCGCGCAGCGCTTCACGCGTCTCGAGCCTGGCGACCTGCACGCCGTCGAGAGCCAGCAGCGTCACCTTCTCGGTCGAGCCTTCGACGGCCCAGCTCGCGCGCCCCAGCCGCCACACACCTTCGGCGCGACGCCACTGCATGCCCTGCCCGTGCACCTCTTCGATGTTCGCCGTCACGTCGTAACGAACGCCGTGCCCCTCGAGCGCGCGGGCGATGGCGCCAGAGACGGGGTGACTCGAGCGCACCGCCAGGTTCCACGCCACGTCGCGCTCAGACGCCGACAGGCCCGTCAGCACCGATGGCTCGGCCAGCTCGAGGCGGCCCAGCGTCAGCGTGCCCGTCTTGTCGAAGAGCACCTTCTTCACCTTCACCAGGCGGTCGAGCAGGTCGGACGAGCGCACGAAGAAGCCGGCGCGGCGCAGGTGCGTCTGGGTGATCTCGTACGCGAGGGGAATCGCGATGCCGATCGCACACGGGCACGTGATGACCAGCAGCGAGGCCGCCACGTTGACGGCCTCGTCGAAGCTCGAGGGGAGCCACGCGAGGAAGCCGGCGGCCGACACCAGCAGCACCTTCACCACCCACTTGCGGGCCAGGTCGTTCCACAGCTGGTGGTGCTCGGGCACCTTGCCCTCGCGGGTCGGCGGCTGCCGGAGCAGCTGCACGAGGGGCGACGCCGAGAACTCCGTGCGAGCCATGACGTGAAAGGCGGTGTGGCCGGCGTTGAAGCTGCCTGCGGGCACCTCAGCACCCTTGTTCAGCTGCCGCGCCTTCGACTCGCCCGTGATCCAGTCGGTGCTGACGTTGGCGTCGTCGTCGAGCAGCGAGGCGTCGACTGGCACCACGTCTCCGGGCGCCACCAGCAGCACGTCGCCCGACTGCACGAGCGGCGCCTTCATCGGCACCAGCTTCTCGCCGACGACCTTTCTCACCACGAGGCCCTCGGCGCCGTCGTCGTCGAGCAGGAAGCGGCGGTTCCGCTCGAGCAGCCGCTCCTGCAGGAAGCGGCCGAGCAGCATCAGCGTGATGAAGGTGTTGAGCGTGTCGAAGTACGTCAGGTCGCCACGCCCCGTGCGCATCTGAACGAGCGACATCGCGTAGACGAGCGCGATGCCCACGGCGATCGGCAGGTCGAGGTGCAGCATGCCGCTCTTGAGCCCGCGATACGCCGCGTTGAAGAAGGGCCAGCCACCCACCACCACCGTCACCGACGACAGCGCGAACGACAGCCAGCTGAACAGCGAGAAGATGCCCTCCTGATCGGGCGCGAGCCCGAAATAGAAGCTCACCGAGAACAGCATCACGTTGATCGTGATGGCCGCCGAAATGCCCAGCCGCAGCGGCAGATCGATCGACTTCTTCGAGGTCTCCTTCCGCGCGGGCCCGAACTGGTACCCGAAGCCCTCGACGGCCTTCACCCAGCGCGAGAGATCGGTCTGGCCCTTCTTGAACAGCAGCCGCACCTTGCCCAGCGCGGGGTTGACGGTGATCTCCTGCGTTCCCTGTTCGCGGCGGTACGTCTCGTTCATCAGCCACACGCACGCCGCGCAGTGAATTCCCTGCACGTCGAGGGTGAGCGCGCACAGGTCGCCCTGCGCCGAGGCCTGCGCCTGCTCCATCAGCGGCTCGAGCCAGGTGTGGGAGCGAACGCCAGGCGACGAAGCCACCGGCGTCACCTCTCCTCTCGCGAGCTCGTAGTAGCGGCCAAGGCCCTGCTCGAGCAGCAAATCGTGCACGGCCTCACAGCCGTGGCAGCAGAACTGCGCAGATGCTGCGTCAGCGGGAATCGGGCTTTGACAGTGAAGGCACTTGCCGGGTTGAGACGCGACAAGAGGTTGAGGCGCGGGGGAGTTCACGGTGAGGCGGCGCAGTGCAGACGGCATGCCCGTTGAAACGAGGCCCGCCCGTGGATGCGATGACTTCCCCGCTCGTCATCGCCGGCGCCTCGAGTGCGCTGGTGGCCGGTGCAACCGGCAGCCTGCATTGCGCGCTGATGTGCGGGCCGCTCGCGTGCGCGGGTCTTCCGCACGGTGAAGGTCGTCGAATGGCGGCCCTCGCCTGGAACGCGGGTCGAATCACGGGCTACGTGGTGGTGGGCGCGGCGCTCGGCCTCATGGGCACGGCGGTCTCGAGCGCCCTCTCCTTCTCGGTCGCTCCGTACCTGCCCTGGGTGATGGCGGCCGGGCTCATCGCGACGGCGCTCGAGCTGGGCAAACACCTGCGCCCCCTGCCCGGCGTGAGTCGACTCTCGCGCGCGCTCGTTCGGGCGGGAGCGACGCTCTCACCCGCGCGCCGCAGCTTCGTGATGGGGTTGGCGACTCCGTTTCTTCCCTGCGGGCTGCTGTACGGCGTGTTCCTCGCGGCGATCGCGACCTCGAGCGTGCCGGGCGGCGCGACGATTCTCGGAGCGTTCGCGCTCGGCGCCGTTCCCGCGTTGGGTGCGGTGCAGGCTGGAGCGCACTTCGGTGCGCGGTGGCCGAACGTGACGTGGGCGTTGCGCAAAGCGGTGCCGCTGTTCGCCGCTGGCGTGCTGATCTGGCGCGCGGTGCAGGCGGCGACGCAGGGCCCCGACTGCCACTGAGACGAATGTGCGACCGCTTCTGTGAGTGGGGCTAGAGTCGCCAGCACTCCATGGAGGGCAACCACCTCGATCCAGCCGCTTTTCACGGCTTCGTCTCGGGCACGCTCACGCCCGAAGAACGAGAGGTGGCGCTCGCCCACCTCGACGAGTGTTCCCGTTGCCGCAAGCTGCTCTCGGCGCTGGCGAGCGACGACGACGGGGCTGACGGCTCCGAGACGCTCGACGGCACGCAAGAGCCCGACACCGACAAGGAGCGGCTGCGGCAGAGCGCGCAGGATCGCACCGTCGATCTCCGCAAGGCCCAGGCCGGCACCGAGCTGGTGCCGCCGCTCGTGACGCCGAAGAAGAAGCGCCTCGACGTCGACGACACCACCTCACCCGACGGCTCGCAGCTCGCGCCCACGAAAGAGAGCGTGTCGGTGCGCCGCCAGGCGCCGCTGCAGGTCGAGCAGCTGCCCATTCCGTCAGACAAGCTCGTCGGCCAGAAGCTCGGCGACTACCTCGTGCAGGAGCTGCTCGCGAAGGGCGGCATGGGCGCCGTCTACAAGGGCGTTCAACCGCTGATCGGCAAGCAGGTCGCCATCAAGGTGCTGCTCACCGCCGGCCCTGCCGAGCTCAACTACGCGCAGCGCATGTTGGAAGAGGCGCGCACCGTCAACGCCATCGGCCACCCGAACATCATCGACATCTTCAACTTCGGCGAGCTGCCCGATGGCCGGCCGTGGCTGGTGATGGAGTACCTTGACGGTATGTCGCTCAGTCAGTGGGTGCGCGCGCGCACCAGCGACGAGCCTCCGACCGCGAGGATCATCTCGATTCTCGAGCAGATCTGCGCGGCGCTCGAAGCGGTGCACGCGGTCGGCGTGGTGCACCGCGATCTGAAGCCCGCGAACGTGATGCTCACGCACATGGCCGCGCCCGAGCCTCGCGTGAAGGTGCTCGACTTCGGCTTCGCCAAGAGCCGCGACACCACCCTGCGAACGTCGCCTGACATGGTGCTGGGCACGCCTGGCTACATGGCGCCCGAGCAGATTCAGGCGATCGGCACCACGCCGCAGAGCGACCTCTACGCCCTGGGCCTGATGGCGTACTTCATGATCACGGGAATGGACGCGTTCTCCGACAAGAGCCCCATCGCCGTGCTGCAGATGCAGCTGCAGCGAGAGCCAGCGTCGCTCAAGGGCCGGCCCGGTGTTCCCGATGGGCTCGCGCAGCTGATCGCCGATCTCACGCGCATCAACCCGCAGCTTCGGCCCGTGTCGGCGAGAGCGGTGCGTGAGCGGCTGCAGGCCATCGTCTCGGGAGCGAGCGTGCCGGAGACGGCGAACTCCGAGGTCATCACGCTCAAGGAGTCGCACCCGCCTGCCCCCGCCTCGCGCGCCAGCACCGTGAAGCCGGGCCGGCTCGCGCAGAGGCCCTTCGACCCCGGGAAGACCGAGCCCGAGCGGCAGTCGCACGGCCAGCAGAAGGTCGACCAGCTCGAGGCCGCCATCGACGGCGCGATGATGGATCTCTCGAAGTCGCAGGTGCGCTCGGTGAGCTCGAGCAAGTGGCCGTGGGTGGTGGCGGTGGTGTCGGCCATCGCGCTCGGCCTGGGCACGTGGATTCTGCTGCGCTGATCAGGGCAGCGGCAGCTCGTCGCGGTTGAGCACCTGCGAGAGGCGCAGGGAGATCGACTGAGCGACCTCTCCGATGAGCGAGTCGACGTCGCTGCGGCCCAGCCGCGTCTCTTCTGCGAGCCGCGCCCGCATGGCGGCCATGATCTTCGTCTGGGCCGCTTCGATCCACCGTTGGGCGGTGGTGCGGTGCACCTGGAACATGCGGCCGAGCTCTTCGGTCGAGACCCCGTCGACGAAGCGCATACGCAACAGGGTGCGCTCCTTCGCCTCGAGCACCCCGAGCGCGTCACGCAGCGCCAGCGAGACGAGGTTCGTGTCCTTCGTGGAGCGGGCCTGCGACTCGGGCGTGCGGCCCTGCGCGGCGAGGTGCGTCAGCTCGTGAATGTCTTCGGTGGGGGCCTGCCCCATGCCGCGGGTGGCCTGCAGCAGCTCGAGCTTGGTGGCCGTCCACAACCAGCTCTTGAGCTTTCCGCGGCCGTCGTAGGTCGACAGGCGCGCCTCTTTGTTCTTCGGCGCCACCAGCAGCCGCGTGCGCACGCGCTGGGCGAGCTCCGAGGCCTCGATGGCACGGCCGGCTGCCCGGCGCGAGAGGCCTTCGATGAGCTCGTCGATCTCCATCAGCGCCACCGCGTTGCCCTGCAGCACGGCCCAGACGAGCGTCAGGTCAGCGGGGATCACGGCGATCGACCCGCTCCTCGAGCGAGCCTCGACCCACTTGAGGCACGCAGCCCGAGCCGCCGGAGCCGTCACGCCAAAGTCCGCGAGCCGTTGATCGACGAGGTCGCCAAAGTTCACGCCCCATTCCTACCACGGGTTTTGTCCGTCACCCGTTCGTGACCTTGGGTACCCTTGGCAGCCGATGCTCTTCTTCGAGACCCTGGCCCGCGAAGCGCTCGAGGCCCGCACGCTGTGGATTCTTGGCGGCCTGCTGATCGCGGTGCCGCTCGTTCGGCGTCTGGGCAACGAGCAGCCGCGGCTCAAGGCCGTCATCGTCTTCGCCTTCCTGCACGTGATCTCGCTGCTGGTGTCGGCGGGCTTCGAGGCGGCGGGGAGCACCTTCGACAACTTCTTCCGCACGCCGTGCTGGGTGTTCGGCGGCGTGTCGTTCGTCGGGGCGATGGCGACGCTGCTCTTCACGGTGGTGCTGCCGCGCGTGAAGCTGGCGGTGCCGCAGATCGTGCAGGACGTCTCGGTGGCGCTGCTGTCGATCATCGCCGCGGTGACGGTGGCGGGCCGCGCGGGCGTGAACCTGTCGGGCCTGATCGCGACCAGCGCGGTGCTGACGGCGGTGCTCGGCTTCTCGCTGCAAGACACGATCGCGAACATCGCGGGCGGGCTCGGGCTGCAGACCGACAACTCCATCGAGGTCGGCGACTGGATTCGCGTCGGCACACAGCCCAGCGACATCAACGGGCGCGTGGTGCGCATTCGCTGGCGCTACACGGCCATCGAGACACGGAACTGGGAGACAGTGCTGGTGCCCAACCGTGTGTTGATGAACTCGTCGGTGATGGTGCTCGGGCGGCGCGGTGGCCAGCCTCAGCAGTGGCGGCGGTGGGTGTACTTCCACGTCGACTTCCGCTTCCAGCCCGGTGACGTGATCGACGTCGTGCAGGCGGCGGTGCGCGGCGCGAAGATCGACAAGCTCGCGAAAGACCCGCAGGCGAACTGCGTGATGATGGACATGGCGGAGTCGTACGGGCGCTACGCCGTGCGCTACTGGCTCACCGATCTCGCCGCAGACGACCCGACCGACAGCGAGGTGCGGCAGGTGATCTTCTTCGCGCTCGAGCGGGCGGGCATGAAGCCCGCGCTCCCGGCGCACGCGGTGTTCCTCACCCAGGAGACCGAAGATCGTCAGGCCATCAAGACGCAGAAGCAGCTCGCGCGACGCCGCCGGGTGCTCGAGGTCATGCCGCTGTTCGCGCCGCTGTCGGACGAAGAGAAGCAGGAGCTCGCGCGCGGCATGAAGTACGCGCCGTTCGCGCGCGGTGAGGTGATGACGCGGCAAGGCTCCGAAGCCCACTGGCTGTACCTGCTGGAAGAAGGCCGGGCGAGCGTGAAGGTCAGCGACGGCGTCACGGAGCGCGAGGTGGCGAAGCTGTCTGACGGTTCGTTCTTCGGCGAGATGTCGCTGCTGACGGGAGAGCCGCGCTCGGCCACGGTGATCGCCGAGTCCGAGGTCGAGTGCTTCAGGCTCGACAAGGTGACGTTCCAGCGGGTGATCGAGAAGCGCCCCGAGCTCATGGAGCAGGTGGCCACGCTGCTCGCCAAACGCCGGGTCGAGCTGCAGGCCGCGCGTGAAGGGCTCGATGCCGACACCGCGAAGGCGCGGCAGCGCTCCGACGAGGTCGATCTGCTCGAGCGAATGAAGCGCTTCTTCGGGCTGAACTGATCACGCGCCCAGCAGCTGTTCGACGGTCTTGAGCTGGTCGGCCGTGCCCAGCACCAGCAGGTGATCGCCAGCCGCGAGCTGGAAGTCACCGCGCGGGTTGGCGGTGGGCTCTCCATCACGCACGACCGCGAGCACGGTGGCGCCCGACTTCGCGCCGACCTGCAGGCCTTCGATCGTCTTGCCCG
>JAEUJR010000020.1 GCA_016793585.1 Archangium sp. | reverse complement strand
GGTGGCGTGGGTCATCTACCTCTCGTACTCGCTCGCGAAGAAGCGCGAGAAGGTGCAGCACTTCTCGATCGGCTTCCTCCCGCACCTCGGCATCGCCGGCTTCCTCGTCATTCTCTGCATGCTCGAGCCCGACTTCGGCAGCTCGGTCGCGCTGTTGTTCCTCATGTTCGTGATGCTCTTCGCCGCGGGCGCGAAGCTGTCGTGGCTCGTCGGCTCGGTGCTGCTCGCGATTCCGTTCGCGTACACGGCCATCGCCACCAGCGAGTACCGCATGAAGCGCATCACCGCGTTCCTCGACCCGTGGGCGAACCGCCAGGGCTCGGGCTACCAGGTCGCGGAGTCGCTCATGTCGATCGGCTCCGGCGGCGTGTCGGGCCTTGGCCTCGGCGACGGCCGGCAGAAGCTGTTCTTCCTGCCCGAGGCGCACACCGACTTCATCTTCGCGATCATCGGTGAAGAGCTCGGCCTGCTCGGCGTGGCGGCGCTCATCTCGCTGTACGGCCTCGTCATCTGGCGCGGCATTCGCGCTTCGTTGAACGCGACCGAGCCGTTCGGCACGTACCTCGGCCTCGGCATCACCACGCTCATCGGCTTCCAGGCGGTGGTGAACATGTCGGTGGCCATGGGCCTCGTGCCCACGAAGGGCCTCACGCTGCCGTTCATCTCGTACGGTGGCAGCTCGCTCATCGTGCTCATGGGCGCGGCGGGGCTGCTGCTGTCGATCAGCGGCGCTGCCGACGGCGGCAAGAACCGCGTGAAGGCCGTGAAGGTCACGAAGGCCGACCTGCCCATGGGCGGAGCGGAGGCCACTGCGTGAGGGTGTTGATCGCCGGCGGCGGAACGGGCGGGCATCTCTTCCCCGGCATCGCGCTGGCGGAGGAGGTCGTCACCCGTCACCCGAAGAACGACGTCGTCTTCGTCGGAACGACCCGTGGCCTCGAGGCGCGCGTCGTTCCGCAGAACGGCTTCGTCTTCGAGTCGATTACGTCCCGCGGCCTCAAGGGAATGGGCGTGCTCAAGCTGCTCCTCGGCCTGCTCACGCTGCCGTGGAGCTTCATCGAGTCGCTGTCGCTGGTGCGCAAGTACAAGCCTGACGTCGTCGTCGGTGTCGGCGGCTACTCGTCGGGCCCGGTGGTGATGGCGGCGTGGCTGCTCGGTGTGCCGACGGCGGTGCAAGAGCAGAACGCGCTGCCCGGGCTGACCAACAAGCTCCTCGGCAGGTTCGTGAGGTCGGTCTTCCTCTCGTTCGACGAGACGCAGCGCTTCTTCCCGCAGGGCAAGGCGCACGTGCTCGGCAACCCGATTCGCCGCTCGCTGCTCGACAACTTCCTCAAGCCCTCCATCGCGCACGAGAAGTTCGCGGTGCTGATCTTCGGCGGCTCGCTCGGGGCACGTGGGCTCAACACCCGCGTCGTCGACGCCTTGACGGTGCTCGCCAGCGAGAAGGAGTCGCTGCGCATCGTGCACCAGACCGGCAAGGCCGATCTCGAGACGGTGAAGCAGGGCTACGAGGGCAAGGGCTTCGACGCCGACGTTCGCGAGTTCATCGACGACATGAGCGCGGCCTACCTCGCGTGCGATCTCGTCGTCTGCCGCGCGGGCGCCACCACGATCGCCGAGCTGACGACCTGCAAGCGCGCCTCGATTCTCGTGCCATTCCCCTTCGCCACCGACGATCACCAGGCCGTGAACGCGAAGGCGCTCGTCGACGCGGGCGCGGCGCTCATGTTCCGCGAAGGCGAGCTCACCGGCGAGAAGCTGGGCAAGGCGATTCTCGAACTCAAAGCCGACAAGGCGCGGCTGCAGAAGATGGAGAAGGCCGCCGGCAACCTGGGGCGCCCTGAAGCCGCGCGGGAGATCGCCGACGTGCTCCAGCAGATGTGCCTCGCGAAGTGGGGCGCGCTCACCGGCCAGAAGCGCGAAGGCGAGCCCATGCGCCCGAAGACGGAGAAGAAGTCATGACCGTGCAATCGCCTCTCGGCAGCCGCTTCAAGTCACGCCACGCCGCGCACGTTCACTTCGTCGGCATCGGCGGCATCGGCATGTCGGGCATCGCCGAGGTGCTCATCAACCTCGGCTACCAGGTGTCGGGCAGCGACCTGAAGGAGTCGGACGTCACCAAACGTCTCGTCTCGATGGGCGCGCGCATCGGCTACGGCCACCGCGAAGACAACCTGCAGCTGTCCGACGTCGTCGTCATCTCGTCGGCGGTGAAGAAGGACAACCCTGAGGTCGTGGCGGCGAAGCGTCGCAAGATTCCCGTCATTCCCCGCGCCGAGATGCTCGCCGAGCTCATGCGGCTCAAGTACTCGGTCGCGATCGCCGGCTCGCACGGCAAGACGACGACGACGTCCATGGTCGCGACCGTGCTCAACGCGGCCGGGCTCGATCCCACCGCGGTCGTCGGCGGCAAGGTGAACGTGCTCGGCTCGAACGCCAAGCTCGGCAAGAGCGAGCTCATGGTCGTCGAGGCCGACGAGTCAGATGGCAGCTTCTTGAAGCTCCACCCCTCGATCGCGGTCGTGACGAACATCGACCCCGAGCACATGGATCACTACAAGTCGCTCGACGCGCTGAAGGCCGCGTTCGTCGAGTTCTGCAACCGCGTGCCGTTCTACGGGCTCTCGGTGCTGTGCCTCGATCACCCCAAC
>JAEUJR010000012.1 GCA_016793585.1 Archangium sp. | reverse complement strand
CGGCACCACAGGCTTCGTGACGCCTGCGATCGCGCGCACGAGATCGTTGTACGAGACCGGCTTGGCCAGGCACTCGTTCATGCCGGCGCGCTGACAAGCTTCGCGATCTTCACTCGACGCCGACGCGGTGAGCGCGATGATCGGCGTGCGGGCCCGCGGGGAGTCGAGCTTGCGAATGCGCTCGGTCGCTTCGAAGCCATCCATCACTGGCATGTGGCAGTCCATCAGCACCGCATCGACGGGCGCGGCGACGATCGCGTCGAGCGCCTCCTGGCCGTTGGTCACCGTGCGCACCGAATAGCCCGCGCGCTGGAGCAACCCTTCGGCCACGCGCCGGTTCACCGCGTTGTCGTCGACCACGAGCACCGTGAGCGGAGGCTGCAGCGAGATGCCGAGCGGCGGAGACGGCAGGTCGCGCGGGCGCGAGATGGGCATCGGGAGCGAGAAGAAGAAGCGGCTGCCCTTGCTGGGCGTCGACTCGATCTCGAGCGTGCCCCGCAGCAGGCCGACGAGCTGACGTGAGAGCGCGAGCCCGAGCCCGGTGCCGCCGTGCCTGCGCGTCGTCGAAGGGTCTCCCTGCTCGAACGCGGTGAACAGTCGCGGCAGCACCTCGGGTGAGATGCCGACTCCCGAATCGGCGACCTCGAAGCGGACGAGCAGCGGCTCGAGCGACGCCACGCCGAGGCGAAGGGTGACGGTGCCGCGATCGGTGAACTTCACGGCGTTGCTGACGAGGTTCGTGAGCACCTGCTTGAGGCGCGCGCCGTCGACGCTCACCCAGGTCGGTACGGCGTCGTCGACCGTGGAGCTGAAGGTGAGGCCCTTGCGGCCGGCGAGCGGCGCGAAGAGCGCCGAGACGTCTGAGACCAGTTCGCGCAGATCGGTCGGAGAGGGCGCGAGCGTCAACTTGCCGGCCTCGATCTTCGTGAGGTCGAGCAGATCGTTGATCAGCGAGACCATGTGCTGGCCGCTGCGCTGAATGACGCTGATGCGCTCCTTCGCTTCGGGCGGCAGGTCGTTGGCGAGCAGCTCGTCGGTCATGCCCAGCACGCCGTGCATCGGGGTTCTGATCTCGTGGCTGATGTTGGCGAGGAACCGGCTCTTGGTGCGCGCCGACGCCTGTTGCTCCTCGATGACGCGCAGGCGCATCTGGTCGGCCGCGCGCGCGAACACGAGCACGATGATCATCGCGTAGATGAAGTTGAGCGCCTGCGTCACCACGGGCACCTCGTCGTGGTACGGCAGCGCGAGGCCCCGCGAGACGGCGAACAGGGTGGCGACGACCAGCACCGAGCAGAACCCCAGGTAGACCCACGCGACCCGCGGGCTGAAGACCAGGGACGACGCGAGGGGAATGACGACGAGCACGGTCGGGGCCGTCGGGTCGGGTGGCGTCTGGGTGAGCCCGCTCATCGCGAACAGCAGCGCGCCGATCACCAGCGACCCGTGCGCGGGCAACGACGTGCGTCTCGTGAGCCGCAGCAGCCCCAGCATCACGATGCCCAGCACGAAGGCTGCGATCAGCGTCGCGACCATGCCCCACGAGCCCGTCACCGCGAAGTAGCTCGCGGTGAGCACGCAGAAGGGGAAGACCGGCAGCCACGCCGCCACCATCAGGCGCGCGCGCGGCGCTTCGTCGGGGTCGAGGTCCTTTGGTGTCAGGCGATCGACGAATCGATCGAAGAGTCTGGCGACGGGGTTCTGTCGGGGCACGCCAGCGGGCACGTGATGTTCCTTAGCCGCTCACGCACTTCGGTGCAGGAGGGAGTGACGGGTGTCGGCGACGCCCCACGGCCACGCTCGAGCGGTTGATCAGCCGCAGGAGGCATCGCGGCGGCGGCGAAGCGCTCGTTTTCTGCTGGCCTCCCGGGTGGCGCGACCCTTGAATCCCCACCGCTTTCGAAGACCCGTCAGGGGGCCCGCACATGCTTCACGTTCTGGTGGTGATCGCGCTCGCGCAGCCGAAGTTGGCGCCTGCGCG
>JAEUJR010000008.1 GCA_016793585.1 Archangium sp. | reverse complement strand
GTGGAGCGCCGGCCCCAGCTCGGGGTCCTTGAAGATGTACTGGCCGATGTCGCGGCGAATGACCGTCTTGAGCGAGTTGTCGCGGTGCACCGTGTCGATGGCGTCGCGAATGTCGTCGTACAGCTTCGTGTAGTCGCAGGGTTGGCCGAGCTCCTTCTCGAACAGGTCGACGATGCCGGCGTACAGACAGGCCTCGGGCAGCGCGAACAACGTGTCGATCCACGCGTACTCCGGGTTCTTCAGGCGAATGCGCTCGTTGCGGTACAGCGTGTTCAGCGTCTCTTCGGGGAGCGGCGTGCGCCCGTGGTACGCGCGGCCCACGTGACCGAACCGATCGATCTTCAGCAGGTTGCCCTTCGTCTTGTCGATGAAGAGGCCGCGCATGACGAAGGCGTGATCGTACGGAATGCGGCGAACGGCGTCGGGGTAGCCCTTGGCCGTCACGAGCTTCTCGATCGTCATCTGGTACGAGAGCTCTTCGAGGCGGCGCAGGTGGTAGATCGCCAGCGTGTAGTCCATGTCGAAGCCGACGAGCTCGACGCGTGAGAAGTGCAGGTTGCGGTTCACGAACACCTGCCGCGGCACGGGAATCTCGGGGCCGACGCTCGACGAGAGCACCTTGTGCAGCGACTCGTCGTCGAGCACCGCCCGGGCGCGCGCCGTCGCCTCCAGCGCCTTGGTGCGATCGACCTGGCCGTTGTTCGGGCCGTGAATGGAATCCACTTTTTTCCCTTCGACAGAGTGCCGTGACACGCTTCTTAAACGATGGCGGCGCGGCGCAGCAGCACGATGAATGACGAGGAGCGGCGCAGGCTGCTCACGCGCATCGACGAGCTCGAGCTGAGAATGAAGCTGCTCGAAGCGCGGGTTCGCCGCGACGCCGCCGAGACCCGCAGTCGCGGCCGCATCGACGTCGGCCGCCCGGTCGCGCGGGTGGTGCGCACGCCGAAGAAGCGCCCCCGCTGCCCCGGCTGCACGCTCGAGCTGCCGAAGGGTCGGCGCGGTGTGCAGTGCGTGTGGTGCGGGTATCGCTTCGACGCCTACGAGCTGTTCAAGAAACCGAAGGACTGATCGTGCACCGCCGCGAGCGGGCGCGGGCTACAGTCCGTGCTCGTGTATCGGCTGCTGGGTCGCCTCGAAGCATCGGAGCTGAGCGAGCTCTACCGGGCCGAACGTTCGGACGGCACGTCTGTCGTCATCAAGCTCTTCCACCCGAAGACGACCGACCTCGCGTACGCGAAGGTGATCGGTGACTACACGCAGCGGCTGGGCGCGCTCACGACGCCTGGCATCGCGCGCGTGCTGCAGGTGGGCTCGCTCGATCACCGGCTCGCGATCGTTCGTGAAGACCTTGGCAAGTACACGCTCGGCCAGGCGCTGACGCGGCTGAACACGCGCGAGGTGGTGCTGCCTCCAGCCGTGGCGATCGCGTTCGTGATCGAGGTCGCCGAGACGCTCGAGGCCGCCCACCGCGCCCAGGTGGTGCACGGCGCGCTCACGCCAGGCAACGTGCTGCTCGGGCCCGATGGCCGCTCGGCGGTCGCCGACTTCGGTGCCCTCGAAGCGCTGATGGCTTCACCTGCGCTCAAGAAGGCGTTCGGGAGTCGAGGTCGCTCGAGCTACCGCGCGCCTGAGCTGAAGACCTCGGGCGACGCGACGCCAGCCAGCGATGTCTACGCCCTCGGGGCCATGGCCTACGAGCTGCTGACGCTGAAGGAGGCGTCGGTGGGCCGCGACTCGTTGTCGACGCGCCAGGCCGAGAAGCTGCCGCCGCCGAGCCGGCTGGTGAGGAGGCTGCACTCCCGCATCGATCCCATCATCATGCGCGCGCTCGAGCAGTCGGCAGGCCGGCGTCAGCGCAGCGCGGCCGAGCTCGCGGAGTCGCTGCGTGAGTTCCTCTCGGCGCAGGGCGGCGTTCCCGGGCGAGACGACGTTCGCAAGTTCGTCGAAGAGCTGTTCCCCAAAGACGTGGTGGTGAACGCGCTCGGGCCGGTGCCGTTTCAGAAGGAGTTCGAGCTCGACGACATCGCGGGCGTGAGCGATCTCGTGGCGGCCGAGTTGCCCGAGGTCGCCGATCGCGCGCCGTTCTCGGGCGGCGCCATCGACGATCGCACCTCGACCAGTGATGGACTGCCGGTGTTCGGTGGGCCCGACGAGATCGTCACGCACTCGGGCGCGCAGACGCAGCAGGAAGTGCCCGCGGTCGCCAGTCCACCGGCTCCCGTCACCTGGGACGCTCCGGTGGGCGCGATGCCCGTCGTGGCGAAGGACTCCGACGGTGTCGATGAGGTGTCGCGCCGTGTGAAGGCCATCGAAGACTTCGCGCCGAAAGACACGCTGCCGCCAACGCCGGTCGAGAAGACGGGCGCCTCTGCGCAGGGGCTCAAGCCCGTCGGCCCGAAGCCGAAGGAGAACACCGAGCGGCAGAAGCTGAAGACCATCGTCACCTTCGCGGTGCCGTTCAAACGCGACACCGACTACGTGCCGCCCGATTGGCGCAAGGAACGCGAGGCGCGCAAACGCGCGGGCGTCACCGCGGTTCGCCTCGGCGCCGCGATTCTCACGTTCTTCACGCTCGGCATCGTGGGGTTGTGGTTGACGCGCACGCCCGACGCGATCGGCGATCTGATCTCGTGGATGCCGACGCCCATCGAGGTCGCGCTCAACAAGCTGCGAAACCCGAACGGCGTCGGTCCTCCCGGGCCACCCCTCGCGTTGCCTTCGAACCTGAAGCTGCCCGACTTCGACAAGCCGCCGAAGCACACACCGGTGAAACCGAAGGAGCCGGAGCCCGATCCCACGCCGCCGAAGAAGATCGACCCGCCGAAGCCGCTCAAGAACGTGACGCCGCCGCCTCCGAAGGGTGATTGCTACGCGCCGCCTCCCAATGGCCCGCAGGCGACGCTGACGGTCGAGCTCGCGCGCGCGGCCCGGGTCGAGCTCGACGGCGTTCGCGTCTGCGGCGTCGTCAACAAGCTGCCCGTCTCGCCCGGAAAACACCTCTTGCGAATCGTCGACGGCAAGTCGAAGCAGGAATGGAAGTCGACGATGCAGTTCGAAGCTGGCAAGCAGAAGAAAGTAGCCCCGAACTTTCGATGAGCGAGACGACCCGCATCTACGTGGTGGAAGACCAGGCGCCTCTGCTGGCGAACCTGCTCAAGGCGCTCGCCGCCTTCCCCGAGATCGAGGTCGTCGGTTCTGCTCGTGATGGTGAGAGCGGCGTCGACGAGATGGTGAAGCTGGTGCCGCAGCTCGCGTTGCTCGATCTCGAGCTGCCCGGCATCGACGGCATCGAGGTGACGCGGCGGCTGAAGCGTCGCGTTCCGCAGATCGAAGTGCTGATCCTCACGTCGTTCGACGACGAGCAGAAGGTCTACGAAGCGATGCAGGCTGGCGCGTATGGCTACCTCGTGAAGCGCGTGGGCCCCGAGAAGATCCGCTCGGGCATTCACGAGGTGATGGCGGGCGGCACGGTGCTCGAGGCTCGCATCGCGAAGCGCTTCTGGAATTACTTTCAGTCGGTGCAGTCGAAGCCCGCGCAGCCGCAGAACCCGTGGAACCTGTCGCCCACCGAGATGGACGTACTGCGGTACGTGGCGAAGGGCCTGTCGAACGCCGAGGTCGGCCGCGTGATGGAGCTCGAGCGCCGCACCGTGCGCACGCACCTGGGCCACATCTACAAGAAGCTCGGCGTGAATTCGCACGTCGACGCGGTGGTGATCGCGTTGAAAGCGGGGCTCGTCGAGCTGTGATTGGTTGCCTCGCGCTCCTGCTCGCGGCCTCGCCCGAGCTGATGGTTTCGCATCGTCGCGTCACGACGCCTGACGGAGTCGCGCTCGCGGTCTACCGCTACGAGCGGCCAGGCGCGAAGGTGGCTCCGCCCGTCGTGCTGGTGCCTGACGTCGGCTTCACACGGGCCGCGTACGACTTCGAAGGGCGTGGGCTCGCGCGCTCGCTCGCCGAGTCGGGTCGCACGGTGTTCGTCGCCGAGCTGCGAGGGCAGGGGAAGTCTGGGCCGGGCGTGTCGCTCGAGGCCATGGCACGCGATCTCGACGTGTTGCTCGACGCGCTCGAGGTGAAGCAGGTCGATCTCGTGGTTCACGGCTGGGCTGGCTCGGTCGTGCTCGCGGTGAACGAAGCCGATCCCCGAATTCGGCGCGTCATCGCGTTCAATACGCCGCTCCTCGCCGAGGTGCCGAGCACGCTGGTGGAGAACTTCCTGGTCGACGGCGGCCGCTTCTCGACGCTCGCCAGCTCACCCTCGGGAGCGCAGGCGTTCGAGCTGCTCTTCTCGATGTGGTCGAAGTTTCCGACCGGCACCGATCGCGGCTTCCTCGCAACGGGCACGCGCGATCTCTCGAAGCCGGTGGCGGCCGAGCTGCTCGCGTGGATGCGTGCTGGCGATCTCCCGCTCGCGTCGGGGTCGGTCGTGCAGAAGCTGACCGCGTGGAACAAGCCGACGCTGCTGCTCGTGGGGCTCGCCGATGGCTTCGCGTCGCCAGAGTTGTGTGCGGTGTGGCGTGAACGCGCAGCTGGTTCGGTGAAGCTGCGCAGCTTCAGCCGGCTCGAGACGAGAGAAGACTTCAGTCACCTCTCGTTGCTGCTCGGTTCGAACGCTCCGGCGATCGTCTTCCCGCTCGTGCACGACTTTCTCTCGCGTGAGACGCCATGAGAGCCCTGCTCGCCATCGTGCTCCTCTCGGGCTGCGCGAACCTGCGCGTCGTTCCGTTGCCGCCCGAGGCCGAGAAGCACCGCCCGAAGACCGAAGATGGCTGGGAACTCTCGCTCGTTCGCTATCGGCCCGTCGGTCCCGTCACGGGCCGGCCTGTGCTGCTCTGTCACGGCATTTCGGCCAACGAGCGCAACATGGATCTCGACGAGGGCCACTCGATGGCGCGCTGGTTCGCCTCGCAGGGCCGTGAAGCGTGGACGATGTCGCTGCGCGCGACGGGCGCGTCCGATGGGCCCGATGCTTCGAAGGGCAGGAGCCTGCCGATTCGCTTCGACCACTACTGGCAACACGACCTGCCGACCGCCATCAATCATGTCCGCAAGGTGAGTGGTGCGGACTCCATCGATTACGCAGGGCACTCGATGGGCGGCATGATCGTCTACGCGTACCTCTCGCAAGGAGGGCAGGGGCTGCACGCCGTCGCGACCATGGGCTCTCCGACGCGGCTCGACTGGGG
>JAEUJR010001164.1 GCA_016793585.1 Archangium sp. | reverse complement strand
GCCTTCGTCTTCAGCGCACCTGCCCCTCGGCGACCAGCGCACCGGCCGCTTCTACGGAAAAGACATTCTCTCGGTCTCGCAGTTCGGCCGTGACGACCTCGAGTACGTGTTCGGCGTCGCCGAGGCGATGCGCACGATGGTTCAGCACATCGGCACCATCGACCTGCTCAAGGGCAAGATTCTCGCGAACCTCTTCTACGAGCCGTCGACGCGCACGCAGTCGTCCTTCATGGCCGCGATGCAGCGGCTCGGCGGCTCGGTCATTCCCATCAGCGAGGTGCGCTACTCGTCGGTGTCGAAGGGCGAGTCGTTGCCCGACACGGTGCGCACGCTCGAATGTTACGCCGACGTCATCGTGCTGCGGCACCACGAGGTGGGCGCGGCGGCGGTGGCGGCCGAAGCGGCGAAGAAGCCCATCATCAACGCGGGCGACGGCCCCGGAGAACACCCGACCCAGGCGCTGCTCGACCTGTTCACGATTCAAGAAGAGCTTGGCACCCTGCAGGGCCTCACGGTGACGATGCTGGGCGACCTCAAGTTCGGGCGCACCGTGCACTCGTTGTCGCGGCTGCTCTCGTTGTTCGGCGCGAAGCTGCACTTCGTCTCGCCCGAGCAGCTCAAGATGCCCGAGAAGGTGACGAACGAGCTGAAGGCCCGTGGCATCTCGTACACCGAGCACGCGAGCCTCGACGGCGTGCTGCCGCAGAGCGACGTGCTCTACGTGACGCGTGTGCAGAAGGAGCGCTTCGAAGACCTCGCGCTCTACGAGTCGCTCAAGCACGCCTTCATCATCACGCCCGAGACGATGAAGCAGGCGAAGCCGAAGATGGCGCTGATGCACCCGCTGCCGCGCGTGGGAGAGATTTCGCCCGACGTCGACCAGGACCCGCGGGCCGCCTACTTCCGCCAGATGGAGTACGGCCTGTACGTGCGCATGGCGTTGCTGGCGATGGTGCTGGGCAAGGCCTGACGTCAGTACCGAACCAACACTCGCAGCAGCGCTCCGTCTTTCCGGCACCGCGTCACCATGGCGCGCCACGGCAGGTTCGGGTCGGCGTCGACGGCCTGCAGCCACTGCGCCTCGACCGGCCGCGCGCTGGTGAGCGTCGAGCGGCCTTCGCTCCAGGTGACCGACTCCGTCACGTACTGAAAACGCAGGTCCACGTCGGCGGGAGCGGCTCTGCCTGCACACGCGAGCACCGCGCGCACCTGCGCGTCACCCAGCTGGTTCCCGTGCGCCTTCGTGGCCGGGCACTGCTCGATGCGCTCGAAGAAGAAGTCGAAGTCGTCGCGCACCCACTCGAGCACCTGGGTCAGTCGCTCGCGGGCCAGCGCGCGCCCCTCGAGCCAACGGCGGGCGCCGCAGACGGCACGGCACGACGACCGAACTGGCGATGCGAGGGCCTGCGACTTCTCGTCACACTCGTCTCGCAGTGACTGCCTCGAGAGCGACACCGCGTCGGCCAGCGGCGTGAGCGAACGCTCGAGTGGTTCGCAGGCCCCACTCGCCCACGTCTGCACGTCGGTGGCGAGCACCAACGACTCCCACGCTGGCGCCTTCGCCTCGGGCACGGCGACGAGCGTGGAGCAGTCCTGAAAGAAGCGTGCGTCGGGCGCTGACGCCTTCTTCGCTGCGGTCATCGCGTGCACGGTGCTCGTCGGCGGTCTCGCCGCGCACGCCGCCAACACGAGCAGCGCCGCGGCCCTCACCATGTCGTCACGCCCCAGGCCTGCTGCCCACAGCCAGCCGACATCAGCGCCGTCTGAAGCCGAACGCGTGGACCGCCAGGGTAGAGCCAGCCGTCGGCGCGCACGTGGCGCTCGTTCTTCTCACCCACGGCGTCGAACCGAACCGACGAGGGCGCGGGCTGGGCGCCATTCAACGCCGCACGCGGGTTCTTCGGGTCGAGCGGCTGGCCTCGGTACGGCAGCGAGAGCTCGAGCATGCGCTGGGTGCGCCCGAAGACGGCCCTCGCTCCGACCCGACGGCGCTCGACGACACAGACACGCAGACACGCGGGCGGCAGGCCCTTCGTGGCGGCGCGGCACTCCTTCTGAAAGGTGAGGTCTTCGAGGTCGTGCGTCTCGTCGAGCGGCCCGAGCTTCTGGCGCATCGGCTCGCAGACCCCGTCGCAGCGCAGGTCGAGGCTCTGACGCTCGGCGGTGCGCAGGAGCACCTCGTAGCCCCGCGCGTACTGTTCCGTCGCGTACAGGGCGCCGCACACGCCTCGCGCCGCCAGCTCGTCTTTGAAGAGCTCGAGCTCGATGGGCACCTCGGCCTCGGGGAACGGCGGCGGCACGACGCCGGCGGGGTCACACCGCTGCGCCAGCGCGCGGAAGGCGACGAAGCAGCCGATGAACGCGAGACGAACCACGTCGACCTCCCAGCCGAAAACGGAGCGCCTTCGACGGAAAGAGACGGCTGACATTCACCATCGCTTCTGATGCGCTCGGCCCACCCGTGCGCAGCGCTCGTTTCGATCTGCTGGCCATCATCGCACTGCTCTCGGCCTTCGCAGCCGGTCTGTGGAGCTTCAGCGGAAGAACGCCCGCAGACCCCGACCGTCACTTTCACTTCGCCATCGCGCGCACGTGGGCCGAGCACGGCGTTCCAAAGGCGTTGCCGCAGGTCGAAGGCATCGGGTGGAACGAGCGCTTCGTCGACAAGGAGTTCCTCTTTCACGTCGTCAC
>JAEUJR010000794.1 GCA_016793585.1 Archangium sp. | reverse complement strand
TGAACAGAATGATCGCTGTGATGGTGGGGGTGTTTGCGACGGCGTCGTTGGCGCAAGACACGGTCGTGAAGGAGGCGGTCGGTGAGTTTGCGGTCGCACAGACCGCGAGCATCGAGCTGCCCATTCGGCTTCAGACCTCGTACGACCAGGCCGTGAAGCAGGCCCTGCGCACCGCCGTGGAGCAGGCGGCCGGTGTGATGATCGAGTCCAACACGCTCATGCGGAACAACGCGCTGGTGGTCGATCGCGTCGCCGCGAACGCGTCGGGCTACGTGAAGTCGTACGAGGTGCTCGAAGACAACCGCAAGTCGGCGCCCACCGTCGTCAAGGTCAAGGTGAAGGCGGTCATCAGCACCGCCTCGCTCGACAAGGACATGAAGGCGGCGCAGCAGATCGTCAACCGGTTGCATCAGGCAAAGCTGCTCATCGTGCTCCAGGAGCAGCTGATGGACGACAAGGGCATCGCCACCAAGAGCGAGTTCATCTCGTCCGCCCTGCGCAAGAAGTTCGGCGAGGCCAACTTCACCATCATCAACGAGAAGGGCACGGGCGATGGGTCGCTGGTGCTGTCGAGCGGAGCCGCTCAGGGCAAGCTCGACGCCAAAGAGGTCGCGAAGAAGACCGACGTCGACTTCATCCTCTACGGCAACGCCACCACCCGCTACGTGCCGCCGCAGCCGAACCAGCTGATCCCCGAGTTCAACGGCAAGGGAGAGCAGATTCTCTTCTACGTCACCGGCGACTACGACATGTCGATGTTCGAGACGAAGACCGGCCGCGAGCTGGGCCGTGTCGCGGGTCGCCTCAAGCCGGTGTCGCTCAAGAACGACGTGTCGAAGGCGGGCATGTCGTACCAGCAGAGCGCTTCGCTCGCGGCCGAGAACACCGCGCCAGAGATCGTCAGCACCACCTTCGCCGCCGTCTTCGAAGATCTCCGCAATCAGGACGTCAACGGCTCGCCTGTCTCGATGGTCGTGGCCGGCATCGACTTCGAGGCGGCCGAAGACTTCGAGCAGGCGGTGAACGCAGTCTCGGGCGTGAAGAGCGTTCGCTCGGGTGACTTCGCCGACGGCAAGGCCAACTACAACGTGATCTTCATGGGCAACGCCACCGACTTCGGCAAGGCGCTCAAGGGCACCAGCTTCAAGAAGCGCAAGATCGTCGTGACGGCCGTGAAGACCAACCTCGTCGAGGTCACCGTCGCGAAGTGAAGTGGAGTGCACTGCTCCTGGCGGGCTGTGCGACGTCACAGCCCGGCTTGCCGAACCTGCCAAGGGTGACCGAGGCGCAGCTGCGCACGCCGTATCGGGTCTCGGGCGCGGGTGAGCTGGTGCTCCACTGCGCGCCCATCGACGCCGAGGTGGCCCTCGACGGTGTGTCGCAGGGGCTCTGCAGCGATTTCAACGGCGAGCCCCGCGCGCTCAAAGTGGGCTCGGGGGCGCGCCGCGTCGAAGTGAAGAAGTCAGGGTTTCACACGTGGGAAAGCTGGCTGGCGGCAGATCAGACCCGAGTGGTGATGACGGTCACGCTGCTGCCCAATGGAGGAAGTCCATGAAGCGCCTGTTCGCGGTGGCAGTCACGCTGGCCTCGATGGTCGCGTTCGCCGAAGTCGGGAAGGTCGCGCTCGTCGAGGGCAAAGCGACGCGTACGCCGAAGGGCGGGGCCGCAGTCGAGCTCGCCAAGGACTCAGCCATCGAAATCGGCG
>JAEUJR010001045.1 GCA_016793585.1 Archangium sp. | reverse complement strand
CGGCCGCAAGGTGCCCAGCGATCTCGACTACGCGTGGGACATCGACAGCTACTTTCTCTACGACTTGCCCGCCGCGGTCGCCGGAGTCCGTCGCATCACCCGCCGCGACAAGATCTTCTATTGCGGCCACTCCATGGGCGGAATCCTCGGGTACGGCTACGCCGGCATTCACGATCACTTCGAGGGCATCGTCACCATCGGCGCGCCCGGTGAGATGGGGCGCGGCAACTTCGCGCTCAAGCTGCTCGCGTTCGCCGAACCCGTCGTGCAGAGCACCGTCGACGCCACGCTGGCGAGCCTGAACCTGCAGCGAGGCATGCTGCACACCGCGGCCGAGCTCGGCTCGAAGCTGTTCCGCCGCACGCCGCCCGACGCGCCGAAGCCGTTCCGCTACCGGTACCTGCCGCTCGACACCTGGCTCAAGCTGGCCTCCGACGCGCTGGGCTACGCCGAAGAGAGCCCGGTGCTCGGCATGATCGCGGCGCGCGTGAACTACCTCGCCCGGTGGGATCGCATGCAGATGGACAACGTGCGGTGGCTCTTGAAGGAGGGCGGCGAGAAGGAGCCCCGTCTCGTCGTCGAGCAGTTCGCCCGCTGGGCCCGCGCCAACGAGCTCGTCTGCTACCGCACCGGCTACGACTTCAAGCGCGGGTTCGGGAAGATCCGCGTGCCGATGGCCATCATCTTCGGCGATCAAGATCCCCTCGCGTCGGTCGAGTCGACCCGCAGCGTCTACCGCTCGGCGAAGTCCGACTACCTGCTGTGGCGCCCCGTGAAGGGGAACAGCCACATCGAGCTGACGATGGGCCATGACGCGCGGCAGGTCTGTTACGACATCAAGAACCTCGTCGAGTACGCGCGCACGCATCGTGTTCGCGCCCCGTCACTGCCCCGCATTCGCTGAGGCGCCTGCCACTGCCCTGAACGGGGCGGCCGGAAATTTGGCGTCTTCCAGCAGGTTGGTAGCTTCGCTACAGGATGAGACAGCCCCGTCGCAGGTCATCGTGGCAGAGGCGCGTCGGCGCGGCGTGGCTCGTGTGCGTGCTGCTGCTGACCGACTCCGTCGCGCTCGCGCAAGACCGCGTTCAGCTCAACGTCATCACGAAGATCGAGGTGAAGGGTGGAACGGTCGAGGTGACCGGCTCCCGACGCCCGAGCTTCACGACCTTCACGCTCACCGACCCGCCGCGGCTCGTCATCGACATCTCCGAGGCCGTCTTCCAGGGCGTGCCCGCCGAGACGAAGGTGAACGACGGCACCATCACCGTGGTGAAGACCGCCAGCTATGGCAGCGAATCGGCGGCCATCGCGCGCGTGTTGATCGGCTTCGAACAGGAGCTCGAGAGCGACATCGTCACCGTCGGGCCCTCGCTCGTCGTGAAGCTGCCGCAGAACCCGAAAGAGCTCGCGCGGCTGGCTCAGGAGAAGGCCCAGGCCGAACGTCAGGCGAAGGCCACCGCCGAAGCCGCGGAGCGTGATCGCCTCGCGCGAGAGAAGGCCGAAGCAGAAGCGAAGGCGAAGGCCGAGAAAGAGGAACAGGAGCGCGTCGCGAAGGCCGAAGCCGAGAAGAAGGCGAAGGCGGCCGAAGAGGCGCGGCTGGCGAAGCTCGAAGCCGAGCGCGTGAAGAAGGAGGCCGAAGAGGCGAAGCGTCGGGAGCTCGAAGCCGCGAAGAAGAAGGCCGAAGAAGAGCGCCTCGCGAAGCTCGAAGCCGAGCGCCTCGAGAAGGAGCGAATCGCGCAGGAGAAGGCCGAGGCCGAAGCGAAGGCGCGCGCCGAGCGTGAAGAGAAGGAGCGCCTCGCCCGCGAAGAGCGCGATCGCAAGAAGCGCGAAGCCGAAGCGGCGAAGAAGCGGGCCGAAGACGAACGCCTCGCGAAGCTCGAGGCCGAGCGCCAGGAGAAGGAGCGCCTCGCCCGTGAGAAGGCCGACGCCGAAGCGCGCGAGAAGGCCGAACGTGAAGAGAGGGCCCGCCTCGCGAAGCTCGAGAAGGAAGAGAAGCGCAAGGCCGAAGAGGCCGCGAAGCTCGCCGAGCGAGAAGAGAAGGAGCGCCTGGCCCGCGAAGAGAAGGAGCGAAAGGCGCGTGAGAAGGAGGAGCTGGCCCTCCGCGAGAAGATGACGCGTGAAGAGCGCGCCAGGCAGGACCGGGAGATCGCCGAGCGCAAGGCGAAGGAGCGCGCCGACGCCGAAGCCCGCGCCATGGCCGAGAAGTTCGACCGCGACGAGAAGGAGCGCGTCGCTCGCGAAGAGAAGGAGCGCAAGAAGCGCGAAGCCGAAGAGCGCGCCGAGGCCGAGCGGCTGGCGAAGCTCGAGTCGAAGAAGCACTCGGCCGAAGAAGAGGCCCGCCGCGAAGAGCTCGCGAAGGCCGAGCGCGCACGAAAGCAGCGTGAACTCGAAGAAGCCGCGCTCCGCACCCCGACGCCCACCGAGCTCGCCGGCCGCCCCGCACGCATGACCTACGTCGGCTTCCGCCAGCAAGACGGCGTGGGCCGCATCTTCATGCGCACCTCGGCGCCCGTGCGCTTCTCGGTGGGTGAAGACGGCCGCCGCAATGTGGTGGTGACGCTCGAGAACACCGAGATCGGCCTGCCCAACAACGAGCGCATGCTCGACGCCTCGTTCTTCGACACCGCCGTCTCACTCGTGAAGCCCGAGACCGCCGACGACACCCACGTGCGCGTCACCATCAGCCTGAAGCGCGCCGTCGCCTACCGCACCTCGCAGGCCGGCAACGAGCTGACCGTCGAGTTCGAGCGGCCAGACTGATACAGCGCGCTGGCGATGTGGCTCGGCTGGCTCCTCACGGCGACGGTGATCTCTGCGCCAGCCCTTCCGGCTGAGCCGACGGAGATCACGCTCACCGCTGAGCGGGTGCTCCATGATGGGCAGAAGAAGCGCACCATCGCCGAAGGGCGCGCGCACCTCGAGACGGCCGGCGCCGCCATCGACGCCGACCGCATCTTCTACGATCAGACCTCCCAGCGGGCCCTCGCCATGGGCAACGTCTGGGCCCGCATTGCGCAGGGCACGACGCCGACGTTGATGGTGGGTGACGTGATCGAGCTCGAGCTCGACGGAGAAACAGTCACCGAAGCCCACGTGCTCGACGGCAAGGCGTTCGCGAAGGCGGGCGCGAATGGAGACAAGCTCGTCGCGGCCAAGACGCTGGCCGAAGCCGAGGCCGCGGGCCGCTCCACGATGGTGATGTCGGGCAACCACTTCGTGCGCGAAGGCGACGGCTGGCGCATGGAGGACCTCGAGCTGACGCCGTGCGACTGCGATCTCAACTCACCGAGCTGGTCGATTCGCACGAGCGAGGCCGTGCTGAACAAAGAGGCCGATCGCGTGTTCGTGCAGTGGCCGATCACGTGGGTGAAGAAGGTGCCCGTCGTCGGTGAAGTGCCGGTCTTCATTCTGCCGCCGCTCAGTCTGCCCCTGGGCGATCGTGCGACGGGGCTCCTGTTTCCCAAGCCGGGCGGGACCGTGCTCAACGGGTTCTCGTTCGAGCAGCCGGTGTTCGTCACGGCCGGGCGCAGCGCTGACTTCACCTTCACGCCCGGCTACTTCTTCGGAGGAGCACGCCGCACCATCGAGCAGCCCGGGCGGTTGGGCGTGTTTCAAGGCGACGCGTTTCGAACGCCGTGGCGCGATGGCGCGCTGGATCCCGTTCAGTCGGCGTTTCAGCAGCCGTTCGGCATCATGGGCCCACGGTTGCTCTCGGAGTTCCGTTACGTGCTCTCCGATCGCGCGCAGGGCAGGGTGACGCTGGGCCTCCTCTACGATCTTCGGGAGCAGCGTGACCCGGGCAATCCCTCTCTGGCTCTCGCGCGAACACGTGGCCTTCGTGGTGAGGCGTCAGTCTTTCACACCCAGGACTTCGGGCACGGCTTCGGCACCCGCATCGATCTCGCGGCCTACTCCGACGGCTATTACCAGCGAGACATCACGCCCGACGTGATCGCACGAGAGGCCGGCTACCTGCGTTCCTCGGCGGTGCTGTTTCATCGCAGCGACGATCACCTGCTCTCGCTCGACACGGTGCTCCGGCAGGACCTCACGTCGGGCTACGACCTGTTCGGGCGAGACGTGTTCCCGCGCACCTCGACCGCCCCGAAGTACGGGCCGAACACGATTCAGCGGCTCCCGGCGCTCACCTTCGCGTTGCCGTTGCGGCAACTCGCGGGGCCAGTGTTCTTCGATCTGACGGCCGATGCGGTTCAGCAGATGCCGCTGCGCTTCGGCACGGGTGACGAGGGCGCGCTTGCATACGAGGGGAGGTTCTTCGACCCCCACACGGGCGCTGAGCTGCCCGCAGAGTGTGTGGTCGAGCGGCTCTACCTGGCTCGTGAGCCCAATCAGCTCAGCCAGTGTCCTACGACGCGGCTGCCCAACGTTCCCGGAAACGCGCTCAAGATGGGGTTGGCAGACGGTCAGTGGCAACTCGGTGAGCGAGAGTCACGTCTGCGGTTGAACGTCATGCCTCGGCTGTGGGCGGGCGGCGCGATCGCGAACGCCGTCTCTGTCTCAGGCATGGCTGCGTGGCGACAAGGCGCGTGGTTCGGAGAGTCGAGCGGGCGAACGATCTCGCGCGGCTACCCACTCCTGGCAGCGCGCTCCGAAGTCGAGTTCGCGCGAGTCTTCGACGGCAGGCTGCGGCACTCGATCACACCGATCGTCGAAGCGCGCGCCGTTCCCTTCGTGCTCGCGACTGCGCCGACCCGGTTCGATGCCTCTCTGCTCGGAGGCCCTGCCGCCTACGACGAGATCGATCGCTCGATCGCCGACAACCGGCCGCGCGTGCAGGCCGTCGCGGAACTCCGCAATCGGCTGGTGGAGCGGGGCGGGCGCGAAGTGCTGCGCCTCGAGCTCGGCCAGGGCTTCGATCTGCTCTCGCCCGTGACGCCGGGCCCTGGAGGCGTCCTCGCTCCCGAGACGACTGGACCCAACCGCTTCAACGCGCCGCGGCTCGCTGAGTCGTACGCGCGGCTGGCGATGAGCTTCTGGTGGATCACGCTGACCGGTCAGGCGCGCATGGAGCCGCTCTGGAGAAAGGCAGTCAACGTTGCTCCCTCGCCGCGGCTCACCTCTGGTTCGGCCGCCCTCAACTTCGACATGCCGCAGGGGCACGGCCTGTACGCGGCCTACGACAACTTGCTCGACGACGGCACCAACCGTGCGCGAACGCCCATCGATCTCCTCTTCGGCGACCCGGTCCCGGCGGCTTCTGAGACGCGAGCTCAACGCCTCGTCGCTGGCGGCCGCGTGCGGTTCGGGTCGCTCGGCGTTCGTTACGATCTCACGCTCCTCAATCGGCGCTGGCCGATCACGGAGGCAGGTCCTCCGCTCGACGATGCGTTCGGCCGGTTGGCAAATTCCCTCAACCCCTACGCTTCGCGCCCCTCGGTTCTCTCGCAGGACCTCCTCACGTTCGCTCAGCATCAGGCTGGCGTGACGTGGACCCCCGCCTGCGAGTGCTTCCGCCTGGATTTCTCGGTGGTGCAGCGGCTCACGGGCGAGGGGCTGCTTGGTCCCGTCGAGTTCGTGGGGTTCAACTTCGCCGTGACGCGCCTGGGTTCGTTCGGCGCCGGGCCCTGACCCACACGGATTGTCGCTTGACCGTAGGGTGGGGCGCCTCAAAGATGCCCTCCTTTCCGGAGGTCGTGAATGCGCCTGCGCGTCCTGGCGACGTTGCTGTTGTTGGCTGGTTGTGGAGCAGGAGTCGGGCCCACGACGATGGAGTTCGTCGAGATCACTCCGCTGCAGCCTCGCATCGGCGAGATCGTGACGGTGCGCTTCCGCCTCTACGATGAGCGCGGCCTTCCGCTCGCCGGTCAGCAGGTCGACTTCAAGCTGCAGTCGGGTGGCACGCCCTCGGTCACCCTCAGCCCCACGAGCGTTCAGTCGCAGCGTGGCTCGGGGTTCGCCGAAGTGCAGCTCCAGGCGGCCAACCGCGTGAACTCGGTCATCGTCGTCGCCACCGCCGGCAACAAGACCGTGCTCTCGCCGCCCATCACCTTCGCCGGTTCAACGCCGAACCACGCGCAGTTCACCTTTCAGTGCGGCCAGATCGCCGGCGACGCGTCAGGTGGCCGTCACGCGATCGGCGCCTACGACCCGAGCCGCAACCTGATCGCCGGCGTGAAGCTCGAGTGCTCGGCGCACGTGGGCGATCGCAACGGCGACGGCATTCCCAACGCGCTCGTCTCGTTCATGACCGAGGCCGGCACCATCGGCCCCACCGAGACCTCGCAGTCGAACGTCGTGGGCGACGCCACCATTCTCTACAAGTCGTCGTACCCGCTGCCCAAAGACGTCGACCCCGAGAACTGGAGCTGGACGCCGCCCGTCGGCGAGCTGCAGACCGGCGAGTACCTCGTGCCGTTGTGGATGGAGCCCTACGGCTGGGTCTCGAACCCCGCGCTGAACCCGCCTCCTGCGCCCGGCATGAACCCGCGTGAGCCCAGCCGCCTCGAGCAGCTCGGCAGCCCGTTCCCCCGCAAGAACAAAGACGGCACCACCATTCGCATGAACCCGCGCGACAACCTCGTCACCATGATCGCCGTCACCGCGGGCGAAGAGGCCTTCACCGACAGCAACAACAACGGCATTCAGGATGACAACGAGCCGTATGTCGATCTCACCGAGCCCTTCGTCGACAGCAACGACAACGGCACGTGGGACAACGACGAGCGCTTCGTCGACGTGAACGGCGACAAGAAGTGGACGGGCAAGAACAACAAGTGGGACTCGAGCACCCTCATCTGGACGCAGGAGAAGATCCTGTGGACGGGTATTCCCGCGCCTGACGACGTGGCGAACCCCGCTCCGATCTTGAGCGCCTTCAACCCGCCTGGCCCCTTCAACTTCGAGTGCCCCGATCGCATGTCGTCGTTGTGCGATCGCGCCGTGCCGACGGGAACCACGGGCGCGGGCTTCTACCGCACGAGCGTTCGCATCAGCGACCCCTGGTACAACAGCATCGCGCAGAACGCTGACTCCGACGGCTGCGGCGTCGGTGATGGCAAGACGATCGGCGACCCCGGCGACCCTCCCGTGCTCGTGCAGAACCTGGGGGGCGGCAAGTCTGGCATCGCGTTCACGTACCCGGCAGGCCGCCAGATTCAGCTCGCCATTCTCGACGCCCGCGATCCCAACTTGCCGCCGGCGGGCCAGCTGCCCCGCCGCAATACACCCCTGCGTTACACCGTGCCTGTCGTCTGCGAATTCACCGCGTCTCCGCTCGGCGGGCACATCGTGAAGTTCGCGGTCGGCGAGATCTCAGGAACCATCGAGTAGCGGAGCCGCTTGCTCGGCACACACGTTCGGCTACGGTCCGTTCGCTGATTCTCAAATCAACGAGCGACGGATCGTGGCGACCAGGCGAGTGACGAAGCTTCCGAGGAACGAGCGCGAGGCCGAGCGCCGAAAGACGATTCTGCGCGCGGCCGTCGAGGTCTTCTCGCGCAAGGGCTTTCAGGGTTGCCGCATCGCTGACGTGGCCCGCGAGGCCGGCGTCGCCTACGGGCTCGTGTACCACTACTTCAAAGACAAAGATGAGCTGCTCGGCTCGGTGTTCGAGAGCGGCTGGCAGGGCTTCTTGTCGCGGGTGCAGGCGGCGCTGTCGCACGAGGCGGGCTTCGAGGCGCGCATTCGCAGCGTCGTGCACGTGGCCTTCGAGGCGTACCGGCGAGATCCTCGCGGCGTGAAGGTGTTGATCCTCGAGGTCGGCCGCAGCCCGTCTGGCGGCGCGGTGAACCGCGGTGGCGCCTTCACCAGCGTGATCGAGCTGGCGACGTCGATCTTCGCCGAGGCCCAGGCTCGCGGAGAGATGGCCGCGCACCTCGATCCGAAGCTGGCCGCCGCGCTGCTCTTCGGCTCCATCGAGATGGGACTCACGACCTTCGTGATGGGCCTCATGGAGCGCCGAGACGACGTGCTCCAGCGCGCCAGCGAACAGGTCGCCGAGACGTTCTTGCGGGGCGTCGTGCATGCGCGGCCGGTCGAAGGCGCGCCCGTGGTGGCGCCCGAAGCGATTCCCAGTGAGGCAGCTCCATGGACCAGCGCGAAGTCAGGTACGAAGTCGAGGGCGGCACGGCGAGACTGACGATCGATCGGGAGGCCGCGAGAAACGCGCTGTCTCCCCTCGTCGTGCAGCAGCTGATCGAAGGGCTCGAGCGCGCCGACGCCGACGCGGCCGTTCGGTGTGTCGTGCTCACGGGCGCAGGCCAGAAGGTGTTCTGCGCCGGGGGTGATCTCGGCGGCATGACGGGCGACGGCTTTCTCTCGGGCCACGAAGGCCGCCGTGGCTACGGGCTGCTGCTCCAGAAGTTCCAGCAGGTGAAGAAGCCCACCATCGCGCGGGTGAACGGGCATGCGCTCGCGGGCGGCATCGGGCTGGTGCTCGCGTGCGATCTCGCCGTGGCCTCGGCTGACGCCGGCTTCGGCACACCGGAGATCGATCGCGGCCTGTTCCCGATGATGCTGATGGCGCTGTTGCAGCGGCACCTCGGCCGCAAACGTGCGCTGGAGTTGGTGCTGACCGGCGATCGGCTCACCGCGCAACAGGCGATGGAGTGGGGGCTGGTGAACCGCGTCGTTCCAGCCAGCGAGCTCGACACCGCGACGAAGACCCTGGCCGACAAGCTCGCGGGAAAGAGCCAGGCGATTCTGGGGCTCGGCCGGCGCGCCTTCTTCACCGCCGAAGATCTGCCGCTCGGTCAGGCGGTCGAGTTCCTCGCCAGCCAGCTCTCGCTCAACGTGCTCACCGAAGACGCGGCCGAAGGCGTGACGGCGTTTCTCGAGAAGCGACCCGCGAAGTGGAACGACAAGTAGCGATCAGCCCCCGACCGGTTGCGGTTCGGTGACGACCGGCAGGGCGGGGGACAGCTCGAAGAACTTGAGCCCCAGCACGCTGGCGGGGTCGACCCAGCGCCCATCGAGCTTCACCCCGAAGTGCAGGTGTGGCCCGGTCACGCGCCCGGTCTTTCCGACGAGGCCGATGCGCTGGCCGGGCTGCACGAGATCGCCTTCTTTCACCTCGAACTTCGACAGGTGGAAGTACGCCGTGAACAGGCGCCCGCCGTGATGAATGAGCACGGTGTTCCCCGAGGCGAAGCAGTCGCGCACCATCACCACCTCGCCCGCGTTGGCTGCGGTGATCGGGTCTCCGGTGTTGCCATCGAGATCGGTGCCGAAGTGCTGACTCTTCTTCTTTCCGTTCATCAGGCGCAGATCGCCGAACGGCGCGGTGATCTCCTTCGGTCGTGGCCAGACGAAGTCGTGTGAGAACAGCCAGGGCTCGAGGTCGACGTCGAAGGCGTCGGAGAAGGCCTTCGTGTCGCGCGCCGAGCGCAGCTGTTCCTTCTTCGACGGGTTGGTGAACTTCTTGGCGACCTTGAGTTCGCGCCTGGGCCAGCCGGGCTCGACCACGTCGAGCGAGCCGGTGATCGTCGTCTCGGTGCCACCTTCGGGAATCAGCTCGACCGTCAACGCGCGCGTGCCGAGCGAGGCCTCGACCGACAAGCCGACGAGGGCCTGAAAGCCGTCGGCGATGGGCAGGAAGTCGAGCGTGTCGGGGCCGAGCGTGCCGGTCGGCTGCTTCGTCACGCCCAGCACCGTCACCAGCACGGCGTCACCCGGCCGCGCGACGCCAGGCTGCAGGTGCACCGAAGCGACCTGCAGCAACCCAGCGAGCGCGAAGCCGAGGACCAAAGGTGGGCTCCTTTACGGAAGAACCGTGGGAACGCCGGTCTGGGGGCCGGTGAAGGCGACGCCCCAGATCGTCTGGTAACCACCCTGACCCGCGCCCACGACGGGCAGCACCACGCGCGCCTGCGTGCCACGCGGAATGCCGGTGACGGGCAGGCTCGAGATCGTTCCCGTCCACCGTCGCGTGTACGTCGACGCCAGGCACGAGAACTGGCTCGAGAGGGGGTCGAGCGTGGGCTCGTCGGGCGAGAACGCGAAGCCCCCCGAGCTGCCGAACTCTCCGAAGTCCATCGCGCTCACGCCACCCATCATGTTCAGGTCGAAGTTCCACTGGAAGAAGCCGCTGGTGGACACGCGGTGCAGTGGCACGTCGAAGGTGATGATGAGCGTGTCTCCGTTCTGAATGTCGTTGGTCATGTTGCCGGCCGAGCGCTTGATCGAGAAGGCCGCGGTGGTGGGCGCCTTGGGCGTCGCGAGCTCGCCGCCGAACACGAAGCCCGTGAACGAGGCCGTCTGCGTCGAGCCACCCGCCTCGGTGCCCGTCGCGCGAATGAGCAGGTTGTGCTTGTCGCCGATCGTCCAGCCGTTGCCCGCGGCCGAGATCTGCAGCACGTTGCCCTTCACCACGACGCTGGTGTTCACGACGGTCGAGCAGTCTTCCTGCGTGGCGCGAACGAGCAGCGAGCGCTCGGCGATGGGCTGGTTGAACACGACGTAGACGCTCTCGGTGGGG
>JAEUJR010001012.1 GCA_016793585.1 Archangium sp. | reverse complement strand
CCGACGACCGTGCCGAAGAGCGCAAGTCCGGGGGTCTGGTTCCACCACTTCGGAAAGATCTGAGCCATGTGAGAGTTCGACCTCGCGAGAGCGGCTGCGCGTGTAGCGGTAACGGGCCGGGGCCTCAAGAAAGAAACCGAGGGCTTCCACGAGCGGCACGATGACGATCAAGCCTGCTGCGAGGCATTCGATTCGCTTCGCAAGTGAGCGATCACGCAGGGCTGCGAGGCGCGCGTCAGACGCCTTCGGCCGAGTGCGATGAGCCGCACCGTGCAGAGGCGAGAAGAGGGGCTCATCGCGGCTGGAACTCGATCAGCGAGAGAGCGGGAAGCGTCGCTGCCAGGCGAGGCGATCAACTGCGGTGCTGGTGAGCGCGTCGGCCAGCTCGTCCCAGGTGAGGAAGTGCTGCCAGGCAGGCTCGCCGAGGTGACGAACGATGGCGGCATCGAGGCTCGCGTCACGTCGGCCCTTCCAGAGCGTGTCGGCGGCCTGCACGAGCAGATCTTCGAGCGAGAGCGACGGGTCGTCGGGAGCAACACCATGCGTGCGGGCGAAACGCGCCGAGCTGGCGTCGAAGCCGGCCTCGAGCAGCAGCGTCTCTCCGAGCGCCTCGTGGGTTCGACCTGGCTGTGACAGCTCAGCGAGGACTCTCGCCTTCCCGACATCGTGGGTCGCTGCGCCGAACCGCACGAGCGACCCATCGACGCGAAGAGGCCCCAGCGCGTGAAGGAGTCGAACGGAGACGTCGTGGACGAGGGTGAGGTGGGCGACGAGTCTCGGCGGCGCGCGCTCGGCTTCGAGCAGGTCGAGCACCCGAGGCGGAAGTGGGGAGATGTTCAGCTCGGCGCGGTCGTCTTCGGTGGGCCAGTGCATGAAGGGCTCCGCTCACGTCGAGGAGCGGCATTGACGTCAGGCACGCTCACGCCTGACCCAACCTCGCGCTCGCGGCAGGCTTGAACGCTGGAGCGCATGCCTGTGCCAGGCAACGCGTGTGCCGGGGAATGCACGCGCTGCGGACTGCGTGTGCCGGGGATGCGTGTGCCGGGGATGCGTGTGCCGGGGATGCGTGTGCCGGGGGATGCGTGTGCCGCGAATGCGCATGCCGCGGACTCCGTCTGCCGCAACTGTGTGCGCGGTGGAGGCCGAGCCCGCACATGAGCGCGACGCGCTAGCGTGCACCACGCCCCCCCACAGCGTGGTGGAATGCATGCACCACGACGAAGTCACTGCGCAGCAGCGGCGCTTAGCGCCGAGCACCTGGCGGATCACACCCACGTCAAGCGCTCAAGAGCCAGCCGGCCGGCAGACGGCCTGATCAGCCAACTCAGGGGTTCGGGCCGTACTTCGCCAACAGGCGCGCCGCGTTGATGGCATTACCTCGGCCCGCGGAGTCGTCGCGCCAGAACCCGCGCACCATGCCGTTCTGGTCGACCAGTACGAACGCCGGCAGCGAGATGTGCTCCGCCAGGGTCACGCCGGCGTCGGTCCCAGCGAACTTGCCCCATGCTCCGTGAAACGCCTGCAGCACTGGCCCGAGCTTCTCGTCGGGCCCCGTGACCAGGTGCCAGCGGCCCTTCGCGAGCGTCTTCAGCGCCGGCGCGGCCGTGTCCCTCGCGATGGTGACGAAGTGCACCTGGTCGCCGAGGTCGTCGGAGTGGTCGAGCCCGCGCCCGAAGGCCTGCTGCGCCTCGAGACACGCCGCCTCGCAGGGGGCCGCGGCGAAGAACGCGATGAACACCTTGCCCGCCAGCTGCGCGGAGCCGAAGGGCTGGCCGTCGTCGATGGTCGACAGCGTCCACGCTCCGAGCGGCGCGATGGGCGGAGGTGCCTTCAAGAACCGCCGCTGCGCGAACGGCAGCACCGTCAGGAACACTGCGCCCAGCACGAAGCCGATGACATACGGATTCTTCCACTTCGGCCCTGCTGGCTGCTCCGGCGCTGGTGCTTCAGTCGTCACCCTTCTTGCCCTTGCCCTTCTTCTTCCCACGGCCACGCTCGTCGTCGCCGTCGTGCTTCTCCGCCTTCTTCCACCTCCGGTACTGCCCCGGCGGCAACTTCACCAGCGACATCGGCACGCCGCGCTCCACGAACACCCAACCGCCGCGGTGACTCTTCGTGCGGAACCAGCGGCCGTCGCGACGTCACCAGTACCACCCGTCGACGAAGAAGACCTCTTCGTCGAAGTCTTCGACCACCTGAACACCCGGCTGCACCACCACCAGCGCCGGTGGCGCCTCGAAGACGATGGTCGGCAGCACGACGTCGATCTTCACCTGCGCGACCGACGCCGAGGCGCACACCAACACCAACCACGCGAAGCGCTCCATGAGGCCTCCGGTGATGGCAGCGGGCCGAGCGGCTACACGCCGGGCGTCGACGTGCGCTGCGCTGCTTCGACCGCGCGCGCTTCGGCGTCTTCCGCGTCACGCGCCTTCGAGGCGCGGTACAGCCAGAACGCCACGCCGCCAATCATCGCCAGCGGCGTGAGCGACACCACACCGGTCATCACGAGGTAGGCCCACTCGGTGCCTTCCTGACCCGCGCCACAGACCGAGCAGGCGAACACGAGGGCGCTCATCAGAAGTACACCCGCGCGTAGATGATGGGCCACATGAGGACCACGAAGTACCAGAAGACCTGGGCGCCGAAGAAGAGCCCCCCCTTGAGCGAGCCACGCAGCAGCTGAACCGCCGCGTAGCCAAGCGCTCCGAGCGCACCGATGGCGTGCACGCCGTGCATGCCGACGATGAGGTAGAAGAACGCGCCGAGCCGGCTCGACGTCAACGTGAGCCCCGCCGACAAGAGCTGCGCCCACTCGCGCCCCTGCAGCCCGACGAACGCCGCGCCCAAGAGCCACGCCACCAGCACGAACGCCTTCGCGAGGCGCTTCTGCTTCGCGTGCAGCACCTGCCCGACGAGCAGCACCACGCCCGAGAGCACCAGCAGCACCGTCGGCAGCATCGTCGCGTCGGTCGGCAACGTCGGCTGGCCGGGCACGGGCCAGGTGCCTGCAGGCGCTCCCGAGCGGCTGATGGTGAACGCGCTGATCATGCCGACGAAGAACATCACCTCGGCGACGACGAAGATGAGCGTGCCCAGCACGGCGCTCGGCACCACGGGGCGGTTGGGCTTCGGCAGCGTCATCGCGGTCGGGGAAATAACGGCGGCATCGCCGGGAGCCACGTTCATGTCAGCAGCTGCCCTTCTGGAAACGAAGCGGCCCCGCCGCGCGAAGCGACGAGGCCGGTTGATGAACGGAACGCGGAGGTCATTCTTCGCTCCGCTCCGAAGAAGCTCAGTGCGCCGGCGCAGGCTCGCCGTGCGCCTCACCATGGGGCGCCGCGTGCGGGTCACCGCCGTGTTCACCGTGGCCGCTGCCGGCCTTGAGCCCCTCGTCGACGGCCTTCTTCGCGGCGACGTTCGTCCAGCGCGTGCCGTCGTGGCGGAGCACGTCGGGGCCGACACCACCGACCATCAGCACCATCAGGGCAATCATGGTGATGAGCAGGTAGCCGACGTATTTCTTCTCCACGCCGATGTGCATGAAGTTCTTCACCACGAGGTACGCCTTGACGATGGCGATGCCGAACGCGGTGATGAGCGTGACGACGCGAATGCCGAGCTCGGGGCCGATGACCGAGACGACGAGGAGCGCGAGCAGCACGCCCCAGATCTTGATGTAGAAGCTGTCGGGGTGCGCGTCATGCGGTGCGTGACCCGCGGCGGCTGGTGCGTGTGCGTTGTCGGACATGGGCGAGCTCACTTCGCGATGTAGAGAAGCGGAAAGAGGAAGATCCACACCAGGTCGACGAAGTGCCAGTACAGGCCGGCGTTCTCGACGCGCTGAAGCTCCTTGCCCTTCGCCGCATCGGTCGCGACGAACA
>JAEUJR010000976.1 GCA_016793585.1 Archangium sp. | reverse complement strand
AACACGCCGAGCTTCGGCTTCCACTCGGCGACGACGCGCTCCTGCCACCACGCGCGGGCCAGCCTCGCAAAGCGCTCGTCACGCACGGTGAAGTACTGCGCGCCGTGGTCGAACGAGAGCTCACCTTCACGGCGCGTCGAGAGCCGGCCACCGGGGCCGCGGCCTTTGTCGAACACGGTGACGGAGTGCCCTGCGTCGACGAGCGCGCGCGCACACGACGCACCGGCGACGCCACCACCGACGACGGCCACGACGAGCGGCTGCCCACGCGACGGCCGGTGCATGCGACGCTCGTACTCGGCGACGTCGAACCGTTTGCCCTGCTCGTCGAGGTCGCGGTGCCGCACGGTGCCGAAGAACTTCGTCTCAGGGGTGAAGGGCCGGTCGAGCGCGCCGAGGCACCACAAGATTCCGCCGTACGACGCCGGGTCTCGCCCATCGAGCGCGAAGCGATGGTTCAAGTCGATGAGCACCGCGAGCGCCTCTTTCGCGTTCCTCGTCCACGGGATGAGCGCCTTCCCCCACGTCATGCGCACGTTGTTGTGAAGCTCGCCGTGGGTGAGGAGCGAGCGCTGCGCCGCGTCCCACAACGGCTGGCCGGTCTGCGCGCGAGAGAGCTGCTCCCACGACGGCAGGAACTCGCGGCCATCTCGCTCGTGCAGCGCGAGCGTCTCTCTCGCCCACGAAGGGAGCGCGTCGACGGTCTCGTGGTTCGGGTGATGCCAGCAGAAGTGCCAGGCCAGCTCGCGAAACGTGAGCAGCTCATCGAGGAACTTGTCGGCCGACTCGGTGCGGTGCGCAGCGCAGTCTCGCGCGACGCGGAAGGGCGAGAGGTGCCCGAAGTGCAGGTGGCCCGAGATGCGGCTGTTCGCGTCGCGCGTCGGGTCGTTGCGGTCCTTCGCGTAGCGGTCGAGCGTGGAGTCGCGGTAGCGCAGCCAGCGCGCGAGGCCTGCCTCACTCCCACCCTTCGTGTGATGCACCGGCCCGACGGCGTGGTCGATGTCACAGCTCGCGACCAGCGCGGGGAGGTCGGCGGTCGAGAGGTCGAGCGACTCGAACTCCGGCACGAAGGGAGGCTGTGGCGGCTCCACGTCGACCCACGGCGCGGTGAGGCGCGTGTTCCAGAACGGCTCGGCGACTTTGCGAAAGGCGAACGCGCGATCCTGCTCGCGGGGGAAGGCCCAGAGCGGCGCAATGCACGACGCGTCGACCCGCCACAGCGGCGCGACGGCCGCGACCTGCTCGTCCCACTTCAGCATCGGCTGCACCGGCATGAAGTCGACGACGACGAGCGCCGCCTCTTTCGCGAGCTCGAGCAGGTGCGGCCGCCGGTCACTCGCGCGCTGCAGATGAAAGAGGGAGCCGATGCCGCGTGCCTTCAGGTCGCGCTGAAGGTCTCTGGCACCTTCGAGGATGAACGTATGCAGGCGGTCGGAGGCGTAGCGGTAGCGCTCCGAGAGCGCGTGGTAGACGAAGCAGGGCACGCCGAGCGACTTCGCCATCGAGAGGGCGACGTCGAGCGCGGGGTTCTCGGTGGCGCGTGCGGCGATTCGCGTCCAGTACACGACGTACTTGCCGGCGCGCGGTGGTGGCGCTTTCGGGTCGACTCGCTCCGACAGATGCGGGGGCAGTGAAGCCATCGGGCTTGGAGATAACAGCACCACCTCGGGTGCGCCCGGAACCTGCCGCAACGTCAGGAGTTCGCGGGTGCGGGGTGACGGTGACCGCTTCGGGGAGCCGCGGCCCGTGCGACGGTGTCACGGCTCGAAGCGTCTGGTGACAATGCGCACACGCCTCTCTCTCAGCCTGCTTCTCACTGCGCTCGCCTGCAGCCCGCCCCCCACCTCGAGCTGCTCGTTCGAGAACTGCGCTGGGTGCTGTGATGCATCAGGAACCTGCCAGGCCGGCGTGACCACGGAGCAGTGTGGCACTCAGGGCGCGAGCTGCACGTCGTGTCTCGGGAGTCAGAGCTGCACGCTCGGAGCATGCTCGACCTTTCTGAACGGAGGTGGAACGGCCTCCGCAGGTGGAGCCGCCTCCGCAGGTGGAGCCGCCTCCGCAGGTGGAGCCGCCTCCGCAGGTGGAACCGCCTCCGCAGGTGGAACCGCCTCCGCAGGTGGAACGGCGATGCAGCCATGTGCAGGCAGCCTGAGTGCGTGCGCGTCGATGTGTCTCGATCTCCAGAACGACGCGAACAACTGCGGCCAGTGTGGCCGGGGCTGCTCCGGAGGGCAGGTGTGTGTCGCCGGAGTGTGCGCCACGCTCCCCTCCGACTGCACCCAACCCGGAGCGCGCTGCGGGGCTGGCTTCTCGTGCGACCCGGTCACGCGCATGTGCCGAGCGGGGTGCCGACTCAACTCCGACTGCCCCGCTGGAGCGACCTGCAATGCGGCGAGCGGTCAATGTGCTTGCCCGGCCATGCAGCACGCCTGCGGGCAGACCTGCGTCTCAGACACCTCCATCGCTTCGTGCGGCACCAACTGCACCGCCTGTGCGCCGCCGCCCGTTCCGAATGGCGTCTCGCCCATCTGTGTCCAGGGCGCCTGCTCCTTCACCTGCACCCCCGGCTTTCGGGCACAGGGCGCGGCGTGCGTCGACGTCGACGAGTGCGCGACGGGCAATGGCGGCTGCGGTGCACACGCGACCTGCACCAACACCGTGGGCTCGCGCACCTGCGCCTGCAGCGCGGGCTTCGTGGGTGACGGCGTCACGTGCATCGACATCGACGAATGCACCACCAACAACGGTGGGTGCTCGCCGCTCGCGACCTGCACCAACACGCCCGGAGCTCGCACCTGCTCGTGCACCGCTGGCTACGCTGGCGATGGCGTCACCTGCAGCGACCTCAACGAGTGCTCCACCAACAACGGCGGCTGCTCCACCAACGCGACCTGCACCAACCTTCCCGGCACGTTCAGCTGCGCCTGCTTGCGCGGCTACTCGGGTGACGGCGGCAGCTGCGTCGACGTCAACGAGTGCGCCACGAACAACGGTGGCTGCTCCACCAACGCGACCTGCTCCAACCTGCCCGGCGCCTTCAGCTGTACCTGTGTCGCGGGCTACGCCGGAGATGGAGGCACCTGCACCGACGTCGACGAGTGCCTGGTCTCGAATGGCGGCTGCGCCGCGCACGCGAACTGCTTCAACGCTCCGGGCACCCGCTTCTGTCAGTGTGGCGTCGGCTACGCCGCCTCTGGCACCACCTGCACACCGGTGTGGACACCGATGCACTCCGTCGCGCGCGGGTCGTTGACGATGGTGTTCGACTCGCTGCGCGGGCGCTTCGTGGCCTTTGGTGGCGGCGACCCTGACCGTGCCTTCGGAGAAACGCTCGAGAGCACCGACGGCACGACGTGGACGGTGGTGGCCACCGCTGGCCCCGCGCCACGCACCAGGCACGCCATGACGTTCGATGCGGCCCGAGGTGTCGTCGTGTTGTTCGGTGGAGAGACGGCGAGCGGGTTGCTCAACGACACCTGGGAATGGAACGGCGCCGTCTGGTTCTCCCGCTCGCCCGCCACCGCTCCACCCGCACGCGCCGAACACGCCATCGCGTGGGACGCGATGCGGCAGCAGACCGTGCTCTTCGGTGGCCGTGGCGCTGGCGGCCTCCTCGCCGACACCTGGGTCTGGAACGGCACGACCTGGAGCCAGCGTTCGGGCACCGCGCCAGCCCCGCGCTGCCGGCACACGCTCACGTGGCACGGCACGCGACAGGCGCTCACCCTCTTCGCGGGCATCGACAGCGTCGGCACCTTCGACGACCTGTGGGAATGGAACGGCACGGCGTGGAGCTCGCTCGCGGCTCCGGGGCTGGGCGGGCGCAGCAGCCACTTCGCCGCGTGGGACCCGACGGGCCGAAGGCTCATCGTTGGCGGCGGGCGGAGCTCGACGGACGTCTGGGCGTGGAGCGGCTCGGCCTGGAGCGCGCTCCCCTCGCTCGGCCAGCCCCTCGCTGCCGCCGCCCTCGCCTGCTCTTCGTCACGGTGCGTGCTGCACGGAGGCATCGCGGGCACCTCGCCGTTCGTCGCGCCAACTCCACTCACTCGCAAGCTCGACGCCTCGGCGTGGACCACCATCTTCACGAGCCCAGCGCTCGAAGGCACCACCGCCACCTTCGACTCGACGCGCGGAAGAGTCGTCGCCGCCGGCGCCTCGGGGCTGTTCGAGTGGACTGGCTCGTCGTGGGAGCAGGAGTTGACGAGCGTGCCGGCAGAGCTGGCCCGCTACGACGCCCCGCGCGGCGTCACCGTCATCTACGCGGGCTCGGGCAACGGCGCTGCCGCCCGCACGACCCGGTGGAATGGCTTCACGGCCACCATCACCACGACCGACCCCACGCCCGGCCGGCTGGGTCAGGCGGCTGCGTACAACCCGGCGACCAGCGCCGTCATGCTGTTCGGTGGCGCTCGCCCGCCGATCTCGGCCGACCCCGTGCTTCGCTCGTACAGCGACCTCTGGCAGTGGACTGGCACGGCGTGGACGTCGGTCGGGAACATCGGCGTGTCTCCCGGTCGAAGCGAGGCGGCGCTGGCCTACGACCCGATTCGCAACCAGGTCGTCGTCTTCGGCGGCATCACCACCACCGGCAGCTTCCTCGGCGACACCTGGGTGTGGAACGGAACCTTGTCGCCAGCGAGCCTGGTGACGGGCACCTCACCGCCCGCACGCTCACAGGCCGCCATCACGTGGGACCCCGACGCGCAGCGCGTCGTGCTCTACGGCGGCCGCGCGAGCCTGGGCGTTGCCTATGCCGACCTCTGGGCCTGGGACGGCTCGACCTGGAGCCCCATCGCCTCAGACCGAACGGCCGGCCGAGCGGGTCAACTCGAGTACGACGTCGCCAACCATCGCCTCATCCACTTCAACGGGTCAGGAGAGCTCTGGTACCGGCCGCGTGACTGAGCTGGCGCGCCCGGAACCCGGCGCGATGTGGTGGAGTCTGTGGCGACATGCTCCTCGCCCTCGTGTTGACCGCCGCGCCCGTCGAGCTGCACGTGTTGTCGGCCGGGCTGCTCGCGCCGTCGACGAAAACGCCGGTGGGCGCGGCGTCGGACGTCACCATCGACGCGAAGAAGTGGCTGTCGCCCACGCTGATGAAGGCGCACCACGAGAGCACGACGGTCGTGCTCGAGGCCCTCGTCGACCTCGACCGTGATGGCACCTACGTCGAGGCGCTCGCGAACCGTGACGTCGCGCTGGCGGGCACCGGGCCGTGGACGGTGGTGCTCAAGAAGGGCTCGCGCATTCCGCTCGTCGCGCGCGTCGCCGATGGGCTGCGCATCGCATTTCTGCCCGAGCACTTCGCCGTCACGCAGACCGCCACCGTTCCCGACGCCGACCGGCCGCTTCCCCTCGCGGCGGGGCCTGCCGAGAGCTGCGTCGTACGCGCCATGCACGCGAAGGCCGACCCGAAGTCACCACGGTGGGAGGCGACGTCGTTCGCGTACACGATTCACCGCGGCACCCCGAAGTCGGGCTGGGCGCCGGCGTGGGCAGAAGGGGGAACGCTCATCGTGCACGGCTTCGTGAAGGACGAAGACGTCGAGTGTGAGGTCGGCTCCGGTGGCGGGCTGGGCTTGACGGGGCTGGGCACCGCCTCGGGCGACGGGTCGCTTCAGGCGCAAGAGGCGATGCTGCCCGCCGGCACGAAGCTCTTCGCTTCGGAGCGTGAGGTCGAACCGTTCGCGACGCTGCGCGCGCCCGTGCGTGGGCTCAAGCTCGATGACGGCACGTGGCGCATCGACCACGTGAAGAGCGGCGAGGGCGAGGTGCGGTTCATCAACGTCGTCATCGGGAAGGACACACGGGTGACGCTCGAGGCGAAGAAGACGCACGGCGTCGGCAGCACCCGCTCCGAGAAGCCCGAGTGGCCGCACTTCAAGCGATGAACACGAAAGGCCGATATGACTTCGGCCCTCCACCGTTCTCGTTCCCGTGACTGCGTCTGTCGACCACTGGAAGCACCGCATCGCCGAACACGACCACGTCGTGGTGCTGGCCCTGTTGTCGAAAGGCGTTCGGCTGTTCGACGCGCGAGACCTCTCGCAAGAAGCGTGGACGCGGCTCATCGAGGCTGACCGCGCGGGCCGGCTCGACCGCATCGAGCTGCCAGGGCTCGTCATTCGTCAGGCGATGTTCCTGCTCGCTGAACGGCGGCGCGTCGGTGGGCGACGGGTCGAGGTCGACGTGGAGCAAGCGGTGTCCCTCCCTGCCGCCGAGGCCAGCCAGGCCGACATCGTCGAGGCGCGGCAGCAGCTCGGGCTCGTCTCTGCCTCACTCGCCAAGCTGCCTCCCCGCGGTCAGCAGGTCATGAACTCGATGCTCGACAGCAGCGACGGTCACGCCGAGCAGGCCGCGCGCGTCGGGCTCTCGGTGCAGCGCTTCCGTCAGGCGCTCTGCGAAGTTCGCGCGAAGCTGCGCGCCGCGCTGGGAGACGAGCGATGAGCCACCCCTCCATCTTCGAGCTGGCGCGCTTCGTCGAGCGCGGCCACGAGAGCGACGACTTCGAGCAGCACGTGCACGCGTGTGACGTCTGCGCCGCCAGGGTGGGCCAGCTCGCGCAGCGCGTGATGGTGACGCGCGGGCTGTCGGCCGAAGCCGTCGTGCCTCGCCCACCCGTGCCTGCGCTGGTGCCGTTGATGGCGCTGCTCGCGTGCGTGGCCATGCTCGTCTCGGCGCCGACCCGCGCAGCGCAGCTCACCGTGCCGCCGCCGATGACCGAAGCGCCCTCTGACCTGCACGGCACGCCGTGGCCGCCTTCGGACATCGTCGCGCCGTTCGATTCGTCGATGGCCGCTGACGCAGGGCCCGGCGCGCACTCCGACTAACCGGAGCTTTTCCCCAACAACCCCAAAGGAACGTCTCGATGGAGCTCCCGTCGGTGGTGAGGTCTGCCCTCACGAAGTGGTCGGTGTTTCGAATCGCGCTGCTGCTCGGCGCGGTGCTGGTGCTGCCACGGCTCGGTGCCGTCGGCCTGTGGGACCCGTGGGAGACGCACTACGCCGAGGTCGGCCGCCAGATGCTCGCGCGCGGCGACCTCGTTCACCCGTACTGGCAGAACGCGTGGTTCTTCTCGAAGCCGCCGCTGGTGGCGTGGCTGTCGGCGCTCGGTCTCTTCGTCAGCGGCGCGCAGCCGTGGGGCAGTCAGGGCATCGGAGCGCTCCCACCCGGCGTCGAGTGGTTCGTGCGGTTGCCCTTCGCGCTCCTCTTTCTCTTCGCGGGCGCGACCCTGGCCGAGACGGTGGCGAGACGGACGACGCGGCGCGCGGGGCTGCTGGTCGCGCTCGTGTGGTGGACGATGCCGCTCGTCGACTTCCTCGCCAGACAGGTGATGACCGACGGGCCGTTCGTCAGCTGCGTGGTGCTCTCGCTCTGCTTCGCCTCGAACGCCGAGGTCTCGAAGCGCGCTCGTGACTGGGCGTTGGCGTTCGGCTTCATCGGGCTCGCGGTGCTGGCGAAGGGACTCATCGGATTCCTTCCGGCCGTCATCGTGCTGATCAGCTGGGCCGTGCTCGAGGGGCGCGGCATCGTCGCGAGAGCTCGTGAAGTGCCCATGTGGGCTGCGCTGCTCTCGGTCGCGATTCCCGCGCCGTGGTTCATCGCGATGGCGCGCTTTCAGGGCGTCGATGACGAGGGCCGCACCTTCGTCGACCGCTTCTTCCGCTACGACCACCTCGAGCGGCTGACGACAGGCGTGCACACCACCACGCCCGGAGGCTCCTTCACCTACTTCATCGAGCAGGGCGCCTTCGCCATCTTCCCGTGGGTGCTGGTGCTGCCGCTCGCGCTGCACGTCTTCTTCACGCACCAGCGCACGGGCCCGACGTGGAGGCTCGCGCTCACCTGGGCCGTCGCGCTCGGCCTCACCTTCACGCTCTTCACCGTGAGCGCCACCCGCTTTCATCACTACGTCATGCCGATGTTGCCGCCGCTCGCGGTGTTGATGGGCCTCGCGATGGACGCGCTGTGGGACGACGTTCGAGCGGCGATGCCGGCGGTGGTGACGGGCGTGGTGCTCTTCGTGGTGACGGCGAAAGACCTCGTGCTGCGCCCACGGCACTGGCTCGACCTCTTCACCTACAACCACGACCGGCCGTACCCGAACGAGCTGGTGACGCAGCCGCTGGTGGTCGGAGCGCCTTCGTGGCTCACGCTCGGTGGTGCGTTGACGCTCGCGTCGGGCGTGGTGGTGCTCGCGCTGCTGCTCGCGGTCTCGAAGTCGAGCGGTGAGCGCGCCGTGCGGGTGGTGGGCCTGTTCGCGACGGGGGTCGCGGTGTTTCTCTCGTGGGTGCACTGGCCGCAGCTGGGCCGGCACTGGACGCAACGTGAGCTCGTCGAGCGGTACTACGCCGAGCGCGCTCCGAGCGAGCCGCTGGTCGCGTTCTTCATGAACTGGAAGGGCGAGACCTTCTATTCGCGAAACGAGGTGACGCAGGTGAGCGCGCGCGACCCGCGTGCAGACGTGAGCCTCATCATCTCGTCGCACCCGCGCTCGTGGTTCCTCGTCGAGCAGCACCGTGTCGAGCTGCTGCGATCGGTGCTGCCGCCCGGCGCGCGGCTGGTGACAGTCGACGCGGAGCAGACGAACAAGTTCGTGCTCGCGCGCGTCGAGCGGTGAGTCACCCGCCGTCGGGCTGGCCCTGACAGAGCGTGCACGCCGAGCCAGGGCTCGACAGGCCGCGCGGGTTGGGCGTGGTGAGGGTGAAGTCGACCTGGTTGTTGTCCGAGTCCTGACAGGAGCTCACGCGCGTGATGGTCTGCGTGACGCCAGCCGCGGTCGCCGGAATGCCGTCAGCGCAGTTCGTCGTTCCCCAGCCCACGTAGTCGGCGATGCCTGCGTTGGGAAAGCCGCAGCCGCCATCGAGCGGCAACGAGTTCGCCACCAGCGCCACCTTGCCTCCGCTCACGCCGAGCGCCTGACTCCAGAGCAGGTCGGGCGTCAGCGGTGTGCCGATGACGGTGGTGCCGCCGGCCTGCACGAGCAGGAAACCCGACGCCGGAATCGTCGCGTTCAGCACGAAGAGCGGCTGCCAGACGGTCGAGGTGGCCGCCTGATACTGCAGCGACCAACCCGAGACGTTGACGGGCAGCGAGGTTCGGTTGTGCAGCTCGACGAAGTCGGCGTTCACGACCGACATCGTGGTGTTGCCACCGCCTGCGTACACCTGGCTGATGACGACGGGCGAGCACCCCGGCACGGGCGGCGTCAGGCCGGTGAACGTCGCGACGCGCGTCGCCAGCGGCGTGCCGCGCAGGTCGACGACCGATGGCGCGCAGATGAGCTGATAGGGCTGGCCCAGCAGGGGCGTCGTCGTGAGCGCCGCCTGCCGAGGCGTGTTGGCGGTGACCGCGACGACCGACGCGCCACCGTCGAGTGACACGGTCGACAGCGTGAGCGGCGCCATGTTGCGGTCGAAGTTGACGAGCACCGACGTCGACGACTGCGGCACGGCCGAGACGACGTTCGGCGCAGGGCACTGCGAGCCGGTCAGCTCGGAGAGCGACAACGCGGTTGGCGTCGCGGCAGGGCCGATGCGCCACAGCGGAACACCGGTGATCGAGATGGTGCAGCCCGCGGTGAAGTCCTGCTGGTCGAAGGCGGGCGCCTGCATTCGGAGTCGAATGACACCGGCGTCTTGAACCCCGGCGGTCTGAAGGTTGATCAGCCGGTAGCCGAACGAGAAGACCGAGGCGCCCTGCGCGAGGCCCGCGACGTTGACGAGGCGTGATTCGTAGAGGTCGATGAGCGCGGGCTGGGTGAAGTCGACCGCCGACACGTCGCGCGCAAAGCCAGACGTGGGGTTGCCCGAGCTCGAGCGCACCAACTGGGTGAACTCGGTCACGCTGCGTGGAGCCGACGCCGTGCGCCGGCCTGCCGCGAGCACGCGCAGCGAGACGAGGTCTCCCGGGAACAGGCCCGCGTCGGCAGCTTCGACGAAGATGGCGGGGCCGTTCGGTGACGCCTGCAGAAAGAAGCCCTCGCTGTCGCTCGAGAGGCCGACGCCCGAGTCCCATGCGCCGCGCACGTAGGTGACGAGCAGGCCCGAGAGGTCGACCGCCGGGCCTCCGTCGAGCGCCATGCCGCCGTCGTCGATGGTGGCGATGAGGTTGAGCAGCTGCAGCTGGCCCGGCCCCCCACCCATGGGAACTCCGCCGCCGACACCGCCACCCATCGCGGAGCCGCCACCCATCGCGGAGCCGCCACCGGTCAGGCCGCCCGCAGACGAACCGCCAGCGATGCCACCAGCATCGCCTCCTGCGCTCGAGCCGCCAGCGCTGCCACCTGCCTCACCGCCTGCGCTCGAACCGCCTGCGAGCCCACCGGAAGTCGAGCCGCCGGCCGCTCCACCCGCGACAGCGCCTCCCGCTGCGCCCCCTGCGCGACCACCCGCAGCCACGCCGCCCCCACTCACGAAGCCGCCCCCACTCACGAAGCCGCCGCCACTCGCACCACCATCGAGCGCGACGCACCGGTTCGCCACGCACGTCATCGGGCGCGGGCAGTTGTCATCCCTCTGACAGGGAATGGTGGCCAGCTCTGGCCGACACGCGAGCACGACCAGACTGGCGACCCACCAGTGACTCTTCGACATGAACGCCCCCGGGAGCCGAAGAGACTAGCGTGTCGCGTCTCCATCAGTGAGCGCTGGCGTCAAGAACGCTCAGGGCGTGCAGAGCGCGACCATGAAGCCCGTCAGCCCGGTTCCGTTCGTCGAGATGTTCGAGACGTTGCCGCCCGAGTCGTAGGTGATGCTCGCGCTCTGGTTCGGGGTGGCGCCAGAGAACGTGCGCGACCAGCTCTGCACGCGGCCCGACGCGGTGTACGTGAACGACTCGCTCACGTTCTCGGTCGCTCCGGAGTAGTTGCGCGACCACGACTGAATGCGACCCGATGCCGTGTACGTGAGCGACTCGCTCACGTTCTGCGTCGCGCCCGAGAAGTTCCGCGAGAACGACTGCGGTCTGCCAGCCGCGGTGTAGGTGAATGACTCGCTCACGTTCTCGGAAGCGCCCGAGAAGTTCCGCGAGAACGACTGCACCTTGCCGCTCGCCGTGTACGTGAACGACTCGCTCACGTTCTGGGTCGCGCCCGAGAAGTTCTTCGACCACGACTGCAGCTTGCCGCCGGCCGTGTACGTGAAGCTCTGGCTGTAGTTCTCTCCCGAGCCTGAAGCCGTGAACGAGACACTCTGAACGCGGCCACCCGACGTACGCGAGATGCTCAGCGAGCCATTGCCCGGGTTGATGACGGCCTGGCTCTCGAGACAAGCGGCGTAGCGCTCGCGCAGGGCGCCACGGTCGGCCGCCAGCGAGTGGCTCACTGGCGTGCACAAGCCGTTGGTCGACAGCGTGCCGAAGGACGACAGCGTGCGGTCGTCGAGTGGGTCGTACATGGCCATGCACGGCGTCGGGTACGCAGCGCCTCCACCGGCAGCGCCACCTGCCCGCCCACCCCCTGCAGCGCCGCCTGCTGCAGCGCCGCCTGCTGCAGCGCCGCCTGCTGCAGCGCCACCTGCTGCAGCGCCACCTGCCGCAGCGCCACCCGCGGCCGCTCCACCTGCTGCGGTGCCTCCAGCAATCGCCCCGCCACCAGAACCGCCGCCGACGCCCAGGCTCGAGCCCACGCACGCACCCGCGACGCAGCTCTCGGCAGCGCCGCAGCCGCGGCAACTGGAGCCGTTGAAACCGCACGCCGATGGACTGCCGCCCTGCTCGCAGATCCCCGCCGATGAGCAGCAGCCGGTGCAGCTCGCCGGCGAGCACGGAGGTGTCGACATGGTCCCACAGGCACTGACGGCTCCGACGACGATGAACAAGAGGGTGCGCACGGCGCGCTCAGACCACAGGCCGGGCGTTCACTTCAACTCGAGCACGACCAGCTCAGCTCTCGACGTCGACGTACTGCACGCGCACCGTCTCGATGATGTGCTTGAGCACCTTCTTCACGACCTCGGTATCGGGGTCGCGCACGACGACGTAACCATCACCTTCGTAGCTGTCGCTCTTCGGCGCTCCGAGCGTCGGCAGCTTCGCCTCGACGATGTACTTGCCGACGGCCTCGTGCGTCTCGCGAATGCCTGTCACGTGCGCGACGCGGCCACGCCCCATGCCGCGAAGGAACGCCGAGCCCACCGCGTACTTCCGCTCGGTCTTCGCATCGAACACACCGTCGACCACCGCGCGTGCCCAGGCCCGGTACGGGTCGAAGTCGTGCGCGAGGCCCGTCATCAAGCTGATGTTCGCGCCGGGTGGCCGCTGCGCAATCTCACCGATGGCCAGGCTGCCGTCGGGCCGCTGGAACCACTCCATGTGCGTCATGCCGTCTTTGAGCCCGAGCGCCTTGATGGCGCCCCAGCCGATGCGGCGCGCGCCATCGTACTCGTGCCCCGAGACGTCGCGCGGCAACAGGCAGGTCCACTGAATCCACGGGTTCTCGATCGCCTCGAGACACGTCGGCAGGTAGTGCGAAATGGAGTGCAGCTTCACCTCGCCGTTCACGGTGAGCGTCTCGAACGAGAACTCGCGGCCGCGCAGGAACTCCTCGGCGAGCACCTCGTGCCCGTGACCGACGCCGAGGCTGCGCGCGACCTGCACGAGCTGCCCCATGTTGCGAATGCGGAACGTCGACTTCGCGCCCATGCCCTGTACTGGCTTGAGCACCATGGGAAAGCCCACGTGGTCGGCGAACGACTTCGCGTCGGCGAGCGAACGCAGAATCATGTTGCGCGCGACCGGCAGGCCCGCGCTCGTCAGCGCAGCCTTCATGCGTGACTTGTCGCGGAACAACTCGGCCACCTGCGGAGACGTGCCCTCGACGCCGAAGTGCGCTCGCGCCTCGGCGATCTGCACCATCGCGGCTTCGAGAATGCCGACGATGCGAAAGGGCTGGCCGTGACGGCGCTTCAGCTCGGCGACGCCCTCGATGATGGAGCGCGTCTCGAGCGGGCTGTCGATGCGAACCATGTCGTCGTACACGCGCGCCTGGTCGCCGGGCGGAGGCGTGTGCACGACGCCGAGCAACCGCACGTCATCGAGCTTCGAGACGGCGCGCACGAAACGTTGGGTGACCTCAGCGGGAAACGGCGCGACGAAGACGATGTTCCTTGGCACGGGCGCACTGTACCCCGCGGCACGGCCTCACACGGGAGCGAACTTCACCCGTCGACCCGACGGCCGCGCGCATCGAACACGATGGCCAGCGTGCTGCCGGGAGCATCGCCTTCGAGGTGAACATCGGCCGCGTACGACTTCGCTGCTTCGAGAGAAGGCGCGTCGTGGAACGTCGTCTTCCCCTCGATGTCGACCACCACGCGGAACGACCTCAACGGAGCCTGCTTCAACGTCGCCTCCAGCAGTGGATGCGGCGCGTGCTGGTCGAAGAACGCGTGCAGCTGCTCCCACCACGCGGCGTCGAGCACCACGTCGTTGTGCCCGCGCCGGGGAATGAGGTGCAGGCTCGCGCGCGGGTTCACGTTGGCGAGGCGGGTCGCATCTGCAGAAGGAATGAGCGTGTCCTGCGCGCCGTGGAGCAGCAGCAGCGGCCCCTCGAACGCGCGCGCCTTCTCGAGCGGGTCCAACGCGGCTCGCTCGGTGTCACTCAGCGACGACGGCGAGACACCTCTTCTCCGCGCGAACGCGTCGACGTCGGAGAACCCGCTGTCGACGATGACCGCACGACACGGCCGAACCTGCGCGAGGTGCCAGGCAGCGGCGCTCCCCAGCGACCGGCCCATCACCATTGGCGTCAACGGCGCCTGCGACGCGAGCGCGTCGAACACGGCCACCGCGTCGTCGAACAGCCGCTGCATCGTCGGCACGCCAGTGCTCTGCCCGTACCCGCGATAGTCGCTCACCGCGACCTGCACGTGACTGGTGAAGCCCGGCGCCAGCTCGTCCCAGTCGGCGACCGACTCACCGTTGCCGTGGAAGAAGACGACGAGCGGCTTCGCAGCGTCTCCGTGCACCCGAACGTGCAGCGTCGCGCCTGGCACCTCGACGAAGACGTCGCGCGCGCCTGCAGGCGGCTTCGACCGACCCGGCTGGGGAAAGAACAACGACCCGACCAGGTCTTCCCGCGTGAGCAGACTCATTCGAACCCCGCGACGACCGAGTGCGGCCCCTTCGCCGTTCTCCGCGTGCGCCGTGCCCGCGACTCATACAGCCCGCGATAGAGCCCGAGGAAGATGGTCGCGCCGAGCTCGAGGCCCTGCTCCACCTGGTACCGGAACGTCTCGTCACTCGCGTACCGGCTGCGCAGCGGCGCGTAGAAGCCCTCGGCGTGCAGCACGTCGAGTTCCTCGTGCGTCTTGTAGTGAACGAGCGCGGCCTGCTCGAGGAAGCCACGCTTCACCACCGCGCGGCCAATCTCGGTCGAGATGCTCGCGAAGAGGTCTTCGATGATGCCCAGCGTCGCCAGCGCGGTCGGCACGTCGTCGAGCGTGCACACGCCGGCGAGCACGGTGTTGAACGCGCGCAGCTCGGGCCACAACGGGCGCTTCCACAGCTCGTCCTTCGGCACGCCGAGCCGCTCGAGGAAACGCGTGAACGTCGCCTCGTGCGACATCGACAGGTCGCCGTCTCCGTGTTCGTCGCCGACGTTCTCGAGCAGCGGCAGCCGCACCTCGGGGTTCGACACGCGCCCGGCGAGCACCATCATCGGCCGGGAGAAGAAGAACACCGCGTGCGCGAACTGCACCTGCGTCTCGACGAAGTCGTCTCTCGTCATCGCGCCATCACGCAGCGCCACGAAGTACGCGTTCTCGAGTGGGGCCAGCCGCGCCTTCAACGCCTTCACGAAGTCATCGAGCACCATGAAAGTCCCTCACGCGCTGACGACCACGTCTGCCTTCGGGAGCCGCTTGCGAAGGGCGGCGAGCTGCGGCTCCGTCAGCGCTCCAGGCGCGACCGTCACGTGCTTCCACGGCGCGGCGGCAACGTGCGGGAGCAGCTGCTGCCAGAGGTTGTCGACGTGGCCGTCGGGCTCGCCAGCGCGAAGCTCGAGGTCTCCTCCAGGCGTCGCGGCGAAGAAGAACGGGCCGAAGTCGAGCTCGATGGTGAGCTGCTTCGAGCACCGGCGCTCTGCCAGGGCGAAGAGCGCGGCGTTGGGGTACCTCGAGAACCGCACGCGTTCGAGGCGTTTGCAGAGCGGGCTCGTCCACAGCCCCTCCAGCGCCTCGAGGTTGCCCGACGCCGACCGGCCGAACTGCAGCTGCCTCAGCTTCGGAAACGCCGCGCCCGTGAGCGTCGCCTTCCACGCACGCATCGCCACTTTGCCATACTCAGCTTCTCCATCACCGAGCGGGAGCCAGCTGATGTCGAGCACCTCGAGCTCACGTCCCTCTCCGGGGCTCGCGGCCAGCTCGTCGAGCACGAGGTAGACGATGTTGGTCAGCACGCGAATGCGCCGCGCGTTCGGCTGCAGAATGAGGCTTGCGCCGCGCTCGTTGGTACCGCCGGTCGACATATTCAGCTCGCGCACGGTGCTCCACGCGGGGTGGTTGCGCGCGGCGGGAATCGCCTTGCCCACCGGCCGAATCTGCGCGGCGTAGAGGAAGCCGCGGCGGAACTCGAGGTGCGTCGTGTACAGCACGTCGTAGAGCGGCCCCAGCCACGCCTTCACGTGCTTCTTCTGGAGCGCCGCCTCCTGCTTCGTCTCGGCCGGCGTCAGCGGCTCGCCGCGCGCGCGCTTGAACTGCAGCGTCATGAACTCACCGCGCGGGTCGCCCACCTCGAGCAGCGCATCGGCGTAGACCTC
>JAEUJR010000975.1 GCA_016793585.1 Archangium sp. | reverse complement strand
TACCACTCTCAGGTCGTCCGAACGGCTGAAAGGCCAGATGGCACGGCTGTCGACTTCCGAGCAGGGTCACTTCGCCCGACGAGACACGCGTCGCTCCGAGATCCGGATCAAGTGTTCGTCGCGCAACGTGAATGTCACGAGGGTCTCGTGAGTGACTCCCGAGCGACAAAGGTCGAGAAACTCCAGACGGTGAGCGTCGAGGTCCACCGCGGTTGGGAGTCTTCTGAGATCGCGGATATCGCTGCCTTCGGACGGCAGCTCGTCATCGCAACCAGAGCCCGCCAGGAGTTCGCCTCGTGGCGTCAATCCATATGCAAGCCGGACTTTCCCCGCGGATTCTGGCCACGGTCGCTCAGTGACCGAATCCGGATCAGGGAAATGAGAGTAAAGAAACAGGTCCCCATCACGAAGACGATAAATGCCGCTTGATATCAGGCTGAATTCGGGACCCCGGTCGAGCTGTAACCTGGTGAGGGTTTCGATCTTCGACAGTGGCTCTTCGGGAAGGGGTTCGCCATTCGCGAATTCACCAATGGAGCCGTATCGCTCAGGGAGATGCAAGGGGAGGGAGTCTCGTCGGGTGCCTGTGTTGTCGAAGAACAGTTCGACGTAGGTGCCAGCACACGAGTCCAGGTACTCCCATTTCCCATTGGAACGGCGGTGGCCGCCGCTGCCGATTCGAAAGAGGCTCGAGGGGAGCACTTCTCTGCACGATGTTTCGGTCACACGTGAGTTCGATCGCTCAACCTCGACAACCTGAACCGAGCGGTCAACCGCCAAGCCGACTATCATCTTGGTTGGGCCCGCTGTCAGAACAACAGTGCGTCTGATCGGTACTCCTCTTCTGTTGCAGGCCCCACTGAGATTGCAGGAAACAACTGGGTTTCCCTGGCTGTCGATGACCGCCTTACTCCCCCAGAACGGCTGTGGGGCTGACGAAAGAAGCGCGATGAGGAGTCTGGGGAGCATGGAGTCGAGACGAAGCGTCGAGTGTCACGGCCCGCCGTCACATGCAGACTGCCGAGCCACTCTCGTCCCTGCAGCGTTTGCCCAGCACTCGTTCACGTAGGTCAACCCATCGCAGCCACAAACGGTCTGAACGGTGCCAGTGCACGTCGAGGACGGGACGCGTGGTCGGCAGGTTCCTGGCTGTCCGCAGACCTGACCGGCGCACCATCTTGCCGGTCCAGGGTTCCCGCCTCCTGCGCCAGACGAGCAGTCCGAGTTCTGGGTGCAGTCCAGAACCGGAGCAGAGGAATCCGCCGGGCAGCGCCATCGCTCGGTCGGCGAGAAGCACTTGCCAGTGAGCGCACAACACTCGTCACCCTGTTGGCATTGATCTGAGCGGCCACAGCTGACGCCCCTGGGACCCCTTCGCTCTCCACATGCTCCTTGAATGACCCGAACGCCCGCCACGCATGCCACCTGAACGGACTCGTACGTGACCCCGTCGCAGCCGCAGACCGGGCACATTGACCCGCCCACGCAAATGCCACAGTTGGTGATGGGGTGACACACGCCAGGCCCGCCACACAGTTCGTTGGCGATGGAGCGGCAAAACTGATCTGGGCCGCAGTCCTGACTCGAGCCGCAGGCCTTCCCTGTGCCTGCGTCGATTGCGCTTGCCGAGCACGCACTCGGGTCAGATGCCGCGACACACTTCAACGTAAGGAGGCAGCACGTCTCGCCTACGGCGCACTGCTTCCCTGCACACGTTCCCGGCGACCGAGGGGCGCAGACCCTCTGTGGTGGATTTCCGTAGTCGTCCACGCACCGCGGGCCACCATCGGCTGGCCAGCCCCCGTCATCGACGCCTTCTTGTACAGGTTGAAGACAGCTCAGGAGCAAGAGTGTGCAAGCTACCATCTGCTTCACGAATCACCCCGGCTCTCGGCCGTACCGTGAGTAGCTGAAGCGGTCGAACGAGGCAAGGTACCGGGGAACCGGGGTTGATGGTTTGGCATGCAACGGAAGCGCACGGTGGCGGCGAGCCCAGACTTCAAATTGATTGGTGACTGAACACGGTGACCGGTCTCGAGGTGCTCGTTCAGCTCCTCCCACAGCGACGAGGCTTCGCTTGCGTCGCTGCATCGGTCGGCACATCGTCCCGCGCTCATGAACGCCCACTGGCAGCGCTACACCCAGCACCTCTGCGTCGTCGACTCCCTCGGCCTCTCGCTCGACGTCTCGAAGATGCGCTTCACCGACGCGTGGCTCGCCTCGATGCAGGCGCCGCTGACGAAGGCGTTCGACGACATGGTGAAGCTCGAGCAGGGCGCCATCGCGAACCCCGACGAGGGTCGCAAGGTCGGTCACTACTGGCTGCGCGCGCCCGAGCTCGCCAACGCCGAAGACGCGAAGGCCATTCGTGACGCGCTCGCGCAGGTGAAGTCGTTCGCGAAAGACGTGCACGCCGGCACGCTCAAGTCGCCGTCGGGGAAGAAGTTCACCCAGCTGCTCGTGGTCGGCATCGGAGGCTCGGCGCTCGGCCCCCAGCTCGCCACCGACGCGCTCGGCGAGACCACCGACCCGATGACGGTGCACTTCTTCGACAACACCGACCCCGACGGCTTCGACCGCGTGCTGGCGCGCCTCGGCTCCCGGCTCAACGAGACGCTCGTCGTCGTCATCTCGAAGTCGGGCGGCACGAAAGAGACGCGCAACGGCATGGTCGAAGCGGCCACCGCGTTCATGAGGCAGGGCCTCGACTTCTCGAAACACGCCGTCGCCGTCACCGGAGCCGGCAGTGAGCTCGACAAGGTGGCGCAGAGCTGGCTCGCGCGCTTCCCCATGTGGGACTGGGTTGGCGGCCGCACCTCCGAGCTGTCGGCGGTGGGGCTGCTCCCCGCGGCGCTGCAGGGCATCGACATCGACGCGATGCTCGAAGGCGCACGGCTGGCCGACATCGCCACGCGCTCGCGTGAACTCTCGAAGAACCCGTCGGCGCTGATGGCGCTGATGTGGCACCACGCGACTGGCGGTCGCGGCGCGAAAGACCTCGTCGTGCTGCCGTACAAAGACCGCCTGCTGCTCATGTCGCGCTACCTGCAGCAGCTCGTCATGGAGTCGCTCGGCAAAGAGAAGGACCTCGCCGGCAACGTCGTGCATCAGGGCTTGTCTGTGTATGGAAACAAAGGCTCCACCGACCAGCACGCGTATGTGCAGCAATTGCGAGAGGGCGTGCCGAACTTCTTCACGCTCTTCATCGAGGTGCTCAGAGACCGCCCGGGTTCGTCGATGGAGGTCGAGCCTCGCGTGACGAGCGGCGACTACCTGCTCGGCTTCCTGCTCGGTACCCGCGCGGCGCTCGACGAGAAGGGCCGTGAGTCGATGACGCTCACGCTGCCCGAGGTGTCGGCGAAGACGGTCGGAGCGCTCATCGCCATCTTCGAGCGCGCCGTCGGTCTCTACGCGTCACTCGTCGGCATCAACGCGTACCACCAGCCGGGCGTCGAGGCGGGCAAGAAGGCCGCCACCGCCGTGCTGTCACTTCAGCAGAAGGTGCTCGACGCGCTCGATGGCACGCCGCGCACGGCCGAAGACCTCGCCGCCCGCGCAGGCAGCGAAGACCTCGTCACCACGTTCAAGCTGCTCCAGCACCTCGCGGCGAACGGTCGGGTGGGGCGCGCGAGCGGCTCACGCCTCACCGACGACGCGTTCTTCCTCAAGGCGTGAAGCGAAAGCCCGCGCCCGTCGAGACCGAGGCCGTGTTGACCGAGCGCATGATCTCTTGAGTCGCTGAACCCGTGCCGATGCCGATGGTTGCCGAGTCGCCCGTGTGTCGGGTGACCGAGCCCACCATCGAGCAATAGTGGAACTCGATGGTGCCGTTCGCGAACAGCTTGGCCTGGAAGCGGAGCCGCTCCGACGTCGGGCCACCCGAGCTGTAGAAGGCGAAGTCCTTCCACTCGACGACGAAGCGTTGCGTGGAGCCCGAGCCGAGCGAGGTCGAGCGCACGTCGGCGGTCGAGGAGTTCTCGAGGTCGTCCCAGAAGGGCGCGACGGCGTTCACCACCGGCGTCGTCGCGAAAGACGAGGCGTTCGAACCCGAGGTCACCGTCGAGATCGAGGTCGTCGGCCCAAGCTGCAGAAGACCGTTCGACGCGACCGCATACCCGAACATGGGAACCCCGAAGAACGGGACGGCAAAGGGCAGCGACTGGCCAAGCGTCGCGCCGTCGTCGGTGATGGCGTCCAGCTCCTGGAAGCCCGACGTCACGGTGTCGCAGCTGGCCGTGATGCTGCTGACGGAATAGGTCCCGCTCCCGCCGCCTCCGCCAAAGCCGCCGCCCGTGCCTCCGCCGCCGAAGCCGCCGCCCGCGCCGCCACCACCGCTGCCCGTCGACGTGATGCTCAACGAGTACGAGCCCGACGCCGTCGATGACGACGAGTCGACCCACACGAAGTACGTGCCCGCGCCGAGCTGTGACGTCGTCGCCGTCGCCGTGCCGCTGATGGGCGCCGAGTCGCAGGCGAGCGTCGAGGTGTTGGTGCAGAAGCTCCGCACGCTCACGCGCGGCGTGAAGCCGCTCGCCGAGACCTGCGCCGTCAAGAAGGCCGGGCTCGCCAACGTCACCTGGTACACCGCATCGGGGCCCGTGCCCGAGCACGCCGAGCTGTCGTTCAAGAGGCCCGTGAGGCTGCCGCTCGTCGAGGCCGTGCCGCTGAAGAAGGTGAGCGGAATGGGCGAGGTGCAGTCATCGCCCAGCGTCGTCGTGCCGCCGCCCGCACCGCCGCCTGCGCTGCCACCGCCGCTGCCGGGCGTGCACGAGAACGTGACGGTGTTGCAGACCTGCCCGAGTGCAACGCAGTTGGTGCACGTGAAGCCGCCGAAGCCGCACGAGCCGTTGAGTGCGTTGCTGGGGGGCAACACGCAGGTCGTGCCCTGGCAGCAGCCGCTCGAGCAGTTCGCCGTGCTGCACGACGTGGCGCCGCCGCCTGCCGTACCGCCTCCGGTCGTGAAGCCACCGCCCGTGCCGCCGCCCGTCGTGAAGCCACCGCCCGTCGCGAAACCACCAGCCGCGCCGCCGCCCGTCACGAAGCCGCCGCCCGTCGCGAAGCCACCACCGGTGCCGCCGCCCGTCGCCAGGCCACCACCCGTCGTCGAGAACCCGCCGCCAGTGCCCGACTGCCCGGCGCCCGTGTTGCCGCCGGTGCACGCGCCGAAGGAGCACGACTGGCCGAGCGAGCACGCTTTGCACGTCTCTCCGCGCGTGCCGCACTGGGTCGACGTGGTGATGGAGACGCAGAGCCCCGACGTCGAGTCGCAGCAGCCGTTGCACGACGAGGGCGTGCAGGCCGGCCGCGAGGGCCCGCAGCTCGTCGACACGACCGCGCCCGTGAGAAGGCCGAAACAGAGCGCAAGAAACGGAACAGAGGAGGGCTTCATGTTGGCAAGACACCCGAGCCGGGCCTCGAGTGCAACCGCATTTGGGACGAGGAGCTGATCAGCCTACGCGAGTCGTGCGCAGAACGCCCGAGACCCACAGGCCCCACGCGATGGCCGCCGCGAGCAGCCCCGTGACGACGAACCACACCCACCACCTCGGCGGCCTCGCCTCGGGAGGCGCGCGCCACGTCGCTTCACCCGCCGGCTCGTGGGCCGGGCGCAGCTGCGTGCCGTGCGCGCCCACCAGCGGCGCATCGAGCGACGGGTCCTTCTGGGTGCTGGGCCCTGCGGGCCTGATGGTCTCGAGAAGCGAGGGGTCCTGCGCCTCCACGCCCTTGCGTGACACCGAGGGCCGCGACGGGCTCGTGGGCAGCTTCGAAGGGTCGTTCTCCCACGGCACCTCGAGCGACCGCTGCGCGTCCAGCGGCTGCGATGGCTCGGTCGGCACCCGAATCGCCTGATCCGGCCGGTTCGCCCGTGCGCTCTCTTCGTCGACGAACAGCGTCGCGTCGCGCTGCGCCTGGTTGGGCGAGGTCAGCTCGGCGGGCCGTTTGCCGGCGGCGGGGTTCTGGTTCGCATCGGCGGTGGGCACCAGCTGCGGGCGGTGCGGCGCGGTGGGCGCGTCTTCTCCGGGCGTCAGCTTGCGGCGGGGCGAGGGCCACGCGGTGACGACGAGGCCTTTGAGCGCGGCGACGAACTCCTCCATGTTCTGGAAGCGCTCGATGGTCTGTTTGGCGCACGCCTTCTTGATGAACGCGTCGACGCCCTCGTGGCCGAGCGAGACGTCGATGCTGCGCAGCGTGGGCACCGGGTCGTTCATCTGCCGCAGCAGCACCTGCGACAGGTTCTTTCCATCGAACGCTGGCAGGCCGGTGAGCATCTCGAAGAGCAGCAGGCCCAGCGCGTAGATGTCGGTGCGCGCGTCGAGCGGCAGGTCGCGAATCTGCTCGGGCGCCATGTACCGCGGGGTGCCTGCGAGCATGCCCTCGGCCGTGAGCCGCACCGCGCCCTGGTTCACCAGCCGCGCGATGCCGAAGTCGAGCACCTTCACGCGCGCCCCGCCGAGGTCGCGCCGCATGCGAATGTTCTCGGGCTTCACGTCACGGTGCACGATGCCGCGCGCGTGCGCGAAGGCGAGCACCTCGGCCACCTGGATGCAGATGTCGCGGGCTTCGTCGAAGGTGAGCCGGCCTTCGTCGTTGATGACCTCGCGCACGTCTTTGCCCTCGACGTACTCGAAGACGAGGAACAGCGAGCCCGTCACCTCGTCGTGGCCGGCGTCGAGCAGCTGCGAAGCGCCGGGGTGGTTCACCTCGACGGCCACGCGCGCCTCCTGCAAGAAGCGCTTGAGCCGCGTCGCATCGGCGTTGGGCTCGGGGTCGAGGAACTTCACCGCCACCTTCGTGCCGAGGTGCAGCTTCTCGGCGAGGAAGACGTAGCCCATGCCTCCCTGCCCGAGGCGGTGGAGCAGGCGGTACTTGTCGCCGATGACCTGCTCTGGCAGCGGCAGCTTGACGGTGGAGTTGGGAGGAGGCCCCACCCGCCTCACTTACCCCGGAAATGGCCGCTGCGGGACTCGGCTGATCCGTCAGCCACCTGACGGCGAGGGTCTGTCGAGCCCCAGCACCCCCGCGCCCAACCCAGCGCTGACACCTGATTCCCGGCACCTTGGGCGCCCTCAGGGTGGCACCCGGCATGAAGAGCTGCACCCCATGACTTCGGCAACCCAGGTGCGGGCGGTGGTGGCGTCGGCCTTGCGTGGCACCGCCGACGACATCAGACGCGCCAACGCCCTCGTCGAAGACGGCATGATGGCCCTGGGCAGCGCCTTCGAGGTGTTCCGCTCCCAGCTGGCGCTGCAGCAGCGTGAGCTCGCCGAGGTGGTCGAGCTGCTGCAGGGCGAAGACCAGGAAACGGGCTTCGTCGAGCGCATGAACCGCATCGTCGCGCGCTTCGTCGAAGACCTCGTCGTCGTCAGCGCCGCGAGCATGCGCATGATGGCGCGCGTCGAAGCGATGGGCCCCGACATCGAGGCCATCGTGCTCAACATTCGCCGGGTGGAGTCGATGGCCCGCAAGACGCGCTTCGTCGCCCTCAACGCCACCATTCACTCCGCGCGCACCGGGCCGTCGGGCCGCACCTTTCGTGTGGTGGCAGACCAGGTGAAGGCGCTCGCAGAAGACGCGGGCGTCGTCTCGGGCCACGTGCGCGACCTGGTCAGCGCGGTGAGCACGCGCCTCGGGCAGCTGCGCGCCGGCATGTCGTCGGTGGCCTCGCACGACATGAACGGCGCGGTGCAGGGCCAGCAGAAGGTCGTCGAGCTGCTCGCGAACCTCGACTCCACCAACAAACGCGTGAGCGCCGTGCTCGCCGAGGTCGAACGCGCCGCCACCGAGACCATCGCCGCCTTCGAGCTGCGCACCCAGGTGACGCGGGCGCTCGACGCCGCCGGCGCCCGCCTCGACCCGCTGCTCTCGTTGTGGGACGAGTGGGCGAAGGGCCAGCCCGACGAGCTGCCACCAGCCGTGCAGGCCCTCTTCGCGCAGCTCGAGCCCGCGCTGACGAAGGCCTCGGCCGTGAAGCAGGACTCGCTCGACGCAGGCACCGTCGAGCTGTTCTGACGCCGCCGGCGAAACCTGCGGTACACCCCGGCCATGTTCGCGCTCCTGACGCTGGCCGTGCTCGCTGCGCCGTGTGACCCGCTCGTCCCCGCCTTGCTGACCGACCCGGTCGAGGCCGACCGCGTCTTCAAGGAGCAGTACACGAAGTACGAGTACCGCGTGCCCATGCGCGACGGCGTGAAGCTGTACACCGTCGCCTACGTTCCCCGCGACCGGTCGCGCACCTGGCCGGTGCTGCTCATGCGCACGCCCTATGGCGTCACGCCCGGCGTCGACGTCTTCCCCGACTTCAAGACGCCCCGCATGCTCGCGCGCTACGCCCTGTCGATGGCCGCCATTCGCGACGGCTTCATCTTCGTGAACCAGGACGTGCGCGGAAAGCTGCTCTCGGAGGGCACCTTCGTCGACGTTCGCCCGAAGGCCGCGGTCGACGAGGCCACCGACGCGTTCGACACCATCGACTTCCTCGTGAAGCACCTGCCCGCGAACAACGGCAAGGTCGGCACCTGGGGCGTCTCGTACCCCGGTTTCTACGCGGCGCAGTCGGCCATCGACGCGCACCCCGCGCTCAAGGCCGTCTCGCCGCAGGCGCCGGTGACCGACTGGTTCCTGGGCGACGACTTTCACCACAACGGCGCCCTCTTCCTGATGGACACGTTCAATTTCTTCTCGAGCTTCGGCAAGGCGCGGCCGGCGCCGACGCGGAAGTCGAGCTGGGGCTTCGACCACGACACCGGCGACGCCTACGAGTTCTTCCTGAACCTCGGCCCGCTGAAGAACGCGAACGAGCGGTACTTCAAGGGTGACATCGCCTTCTGGAACGAGGCGCTCGCGCACCCGAACCGCGACGACTACTGGAAGGCCCGCGACCCGCGGCCCCGCTACAAACAGGCGAAGCCTTCGGTGCTGGTGGTGGGTGGGCTCTTCGACGCCGAAGACCTCTGGGGCACCGTGCAGACGTACAAGGCCTTCGATGCGCAGAGCCCCGGTGCCGACGTGCGGCTCGTGCTCGGGCCGTGGAGACACGGTGGCTGGGCGCGCACCGATGGCGACGCGCTGGGCGACATGAGCTTCGGGTGGAAGACCTCGCGCTCCTACCAGGAGGCCATCGAGCTGCCCTTCTTCAAGAAGGCCCTCAAGGGCTGCGGCGACGAGAACAAGAGCGAGGCCATCGTCTTCGAGACCGGCACCAACGTGTTCAACCGGCACGAGGTGTGGCCGCCGAAGAGCACCGCCACCACGCTGCACTTCGCGCCAGACGGCCAGCTCTCGAAGACGGCGCCCACCGCGAAGGAGGCGTTCGACGAGTGGGTGTCAGACCCGAAGAAGCCGGTGCCGCACCGCCCCGGGTACTCGCTCGAGAACGAGGGTGAGTACATGACCGATGATCAGCGCTTCGCCTCGCGCCGGCCTGACGTGCTCGTCTTCCAGACGCCCCCGCTCGAGCAGGACGTGACGGTGATGGGGTCCATCTCGGTCGACGCGTGGCTCTCGACGACAGGGACGGACGCCGACCTGGTGGTGAAGCTCGTCGACGTGTCGCCCTTCGACCGGCCGAACGCGCCGAACGGTGCAAGGCTCGCAGGCGCCCAGACGCTCATTCGTGGCGAGGTGATGCGGGGCCGCTTCCGCGACAGCTTCGAGGCGCCGAAGGCCTTCACGCCGGGCGCTCCCGCGCGGGTGCGCTTCACGTTGCCCGACGTGAGCCACACCTTCCGCTCGGGGCACCGGCTGATGCTGCAGGTGCAGAGCTCATGGTTTCCGCTCGTCGACCTGAACCCCCAGACCTTCGTCGACCCGGCGAAGGCGACCGAGGCCGACTTCAAGGCCGCCACGCACCGGCTGTGGCGAGACGCGGCCCACCCCTCTGCGGTGACGATGGGGGTCACCTCGGGTGCCTTGCCCTGAGACGTGTAACCAAAGTGGTGTAGACGGCACCTTCCCCGATGGTCCTCTGTCTGATGCTCCAGATCGCGACGGCCGCGACGCCAGACCCGTTGGGCATCGCCATCACCCCGTTGCAGCTGGTCGACGTGCCGCCCGAGCTCGGCGGGTACGCGGAAGACCGCCTGGCCAACCGCCTCGGCGACCTCGGTTTCAAGGTGACGACCGCCGCCGACATCGCCGCGCTGCTCGGGCTCGACCGTCAGCGGCAACTGCTCGGCTGCGCCGACGAGTCGGCGTGCAGCTCGGAGATCGGCTCGGCGCTCGGTGTTCCCCTGATGCTCACCGGCCGCGTCTCGAAGCTCGAAGACCGCTTCGACATCGACCTGCGCATCTTGCGGCAGCGCGACGGGCTCGTGGTGGCGCGCGACACGCGGCGCATCGTCGGCCTCAAGGGCCTGGGCGAGCTGATGGAGGCCGCCGGTGATTCGCTGGCGAAGCAGCTCGAGCCGAAGACGCCGTTCGCGTGGCGACTGTGGGTGCCGTTGCTCGCGGGCACGGTGGCGGCTGGCGTCGGTGGCACGCTCTGGGCCCAGGCCGAGCTGCAGCATGCCTCGTACACGGGCGCAGGCTCGGTGCCGGTGAGCAGCATCAGGGGGCTCGGCAACATCGACGCGAAGTTCGCGCAGCTCTCGACCCAGCGCCTCGTCGGCATGGTCGTCGCGGGGGCAGGCGTGGTGCTCATCGCGGGCGGCGTCGTGTGGAACGCGCTGGTGCCGTCGCTGCCGGTCTCGGTGGTCGTCGCGCCGCACGGGGGTGGAGCGGCCTTCGCCCTCGGAGGCACCTTCTGATGCGCGCGCTCTCGCTGGTGACGGTGCTGCTGCTGGCCGGCTGCTGGAGCCGCGACGACTTCCGCTCGCAGTGCATTCTCGCGGGGAACTGTCAGCTCGACGACGTCGACGCGGGCTTCGACGGTGGCCTCGAGCTCAAGCGCTGGGAAGAGGTCGCGGCCTTTCTCTTCGACGGGCTCGACGGCGGCGATTCGTCGTTCGACGTCAGCTTCGTGAGCAACCGCACGGGGCCGTTCCGCACCCGCGACGACGAGTGTGGCTTCGTGGCGGGGGTGCTCACCACGGCCGGGTCGGTCATCTGCGCTCCGGTCGACGTCCTGCCGGCGCTCGAGGTGCTCCCAGACGGCGGCGCCAACGTTCTGTCCGTCACGCGCGGCGACGGGGGCCAGTGGGGTGGTGGCGTGCTGCTCGAGAACGGCAGGGTCTTCGCGGCGCCCACGAGCGGGGCCGAGTGGCTGGCCATCACCGAGCCCGTTCCCGGGAGCGCGCGTGGCTTCGACCTCGTGCCGCTGGTGGCCGGCAGCGCGCCGTTGACGGGCCTCGTTCGCACCCTCGAGGGCGTGCTCGTCGCTCCCGGGCGCGGCAACGCCGTCGTCTTCCGCGTCGATGGCGGTGCGACGGCGCTGACAGGCGAAGACGCAGGCGTCGACTTCGCCGGGGCGCTGCTGATGCCGTCGGGCAAGGTCGTCTTCGTGCCGCGCTCGGCGTCGCAGCTGGTCGAGGTGACGCTGCGGGGCTCCACCGGGCTCGATCGCGTCACGCCGCGTGGGCGCTTCACGGGCCTCGCGGGCGGCCTGCTGCTCGAGTCGGGCGAGGCGTTGCTCACGCCCGCGGTCTCGGGTGGCGTCTTCGTGCGGGTGCCGGCCGATGGCGGCGTGCCGACGAGCCTGCCCACGCTCAGCCGCACCTCGCTCTTCTCGGCCACCTGGTCGACCAACGGCTACGCGTACGGCCTCGACGTCGACGGCGGCTCTGCGCAGGTCGCCGTCATCGATCGCCGCGGCGCCGTCACCTGGCAGCAGCTGCCCTCGAGCGCCCTCGACGCCGGCCTCTTCGGCCCGCTCTCGCACGTGGGCCTCACCGCGATGCCCGATGGCCGGCTCGTGTCGTGCGGCTGCCGCAGCTCGAGCGCGATGATTCTCACGCCACGCGCGGGCCGCACGCTGCCCCTCGAGGTGATGACCTCGCCCTGGCTCAACAAGTGGTGAGGGCTGGTCGGGTTTGACAGCCGCGCCTCGTCTCTGCGAGGTGCCCACCGGCGTGACGCGCGACCTGCCAGGCCTGACACTGTCCGAGCTCACCACCGAGCTGAAGAGCCGTCAGCGCGCGCTCGAGCTGCTCAAGTGGTTCGGCTCGTTGTCGGCGCTGCCGGCCGAGCTGCCCGAAACGGTGCCCGGCGTGAGTCACCGCGTGTGGAAGACGTTTCGCGAGCAGCACGGCGTCACGCGGCTCACGGTGAAGGAGCGCTCGCTCTCGGCCGACGGCACCACGAAGTACGCCATCGAGGTCGACGGTGCGAACGTCGAGACGGTGCGCATCCCCGCGAAGGGGCGCAGCACCATCTGCATCTCGAGCCAGGCCGGCTGCACCCGCAAGTGCGTCTTCTGCGCGACGAAAGAGCTCGGCTTCCTTCGCCAGCTCAAGGCCGAGGAGATGGTGGCGCAGTACCTGCTCGCGCGCTTCGAGGCGCCGGCCGACGTGCCCGCGCGCAACGTCGTCTTCATGGGCATGGGCGAGCCGATGGACAACCTCGACGAGGTGCTGCGCGCGGTCGAGCTGCTCACGCAGAGCCCGTTTCCCCAGCTGCGCCACCAGAGCGTGACCGTGAGCACCTCGGGCGTGCTGCCCGGCATGGTGCGGTTCCTCAAGGAGTCGAAGGCCTCGCTCGCGCTCTCGCTCAACGCCACCACCGACGAGGTGCGTACGCGGGTGATGCCGCAGAACAAGACGTGGCCCATCGAGGCGCTGCTCGGCGCCCTGCGCGACGCCGCGAAGGTCGACCCCGATCGCGACACCTTCGTCGAGTACGTGCTGTTCAAAGACGTGAACGACACCGACGCCGACGCAGACCGGTTGGTGGAGTTGCTCCGTGGGCTGCCCGCGCGGGTCAATCTGATTCCGTACAACCCGTACCCGGGCACCGGCCTCGAGACGCCGTCGCTCGAGCGCGTGCAGCGTTTTCATGAGCGCGTGGTGAAGCAGGGCCAGCTGTGTCTGGTGCGCTGGCCGCGTGGGCGTGAAATCGCCGCAGCGTGTGGCCAGCTCGTGCTCGCGCAAGAAGGGCAGCCCGGCTTCGTTCCCCAGTCGGCGTGATTGAGGCTCGAGCGGAGCGAACACGTGCTCCCGAGCATTCCTCGAGGCCGCGTTCACGGCGAGGCTCGGCGTGAACCTGATGACGGCCGGGTGCTGACGGGCCTGATCAGTCCAGGGCTGCGTCTGCTGCGCGGCTGAAGGTCGTGACCTCGCAGACGCACTCGGCGAAAGTGCACGCATGCGTCACCTCGTCTTCGTCGCGCCGAAGTTCCTCGAGAACACCAACCGCTACCTCGCGGGCTTCGCGAAGCTCGACGGCCTCACGGTCTCGGTCATCTCGGAGGACCCGTCGTCGGCGATTCCCGGAGCGCTCAAGCCCCGACTGCAGGGCGGGCACTTTCAGGTGCCCAACCCGATGGATGGCTTCCAGCTCGCCGAGGCGTGCCGTCACCTCGCCAAACACGTCGGCCCCATCGACCGCATCACCGGCGCGCTCGAGCAGCTGCAGTTGCCCCTGGCGCAGGCGCGCGAGTTCACCGGCATTCCCGGCATGCGGCTCACGCACGCCAAGCGCTTCCGCGACAAAGACGAGATGAAGCGCGTGCTTCGTGAGGCCGGCGTGCCCGTCGCGAAGAGTGACCTCGCGACCTCGCTCGACGACGTGCGCGCACTCTCTCGCCGCCTCGGGTTTCCCCTCATCGCGAAACCGCCGGCCGGGCTCGGCAGCCGCAGCACCTATCGCCTCGAGACGATGGACGACGTCGACGCGCTGCCGCAGATGGGCCTCGTCCCCTCGAAGCTCGCGCCCGTGCAGGTCGAGCAGTTCGTGCGAGGCCGAGAGCACACGTGCGAGACGGTCTCCATCGGTGGCAAGACGGTGTGGCGCTCGGGCACCCGGTATTTCCCCACGCCCCTCGAGGCCCTCGAGCACCAGTGGATGCAGTACTGCGTGCTGCTGCCGAAAGAGGCCGACGGCGAGCCGTGGTCGAAGTTCCACCCCGTCAACGAAGCGGCGCTGCAGGCGCTCTTCGCGGGCTCGTCGAAAGAGGCCTCGACCGCGCTCACGCACATGGAGTGGTTCCTCACCGACGACGAGCAGCTGGTCGTCGGTGAAGTCGGCGCGCGCCCGCCGGGCGTTCACATCATGCCGCTCATGAGCCTCGCCCATGACACCAACCTGGTCGACGACTGGTGCGAGCTCATCGCCTTCGACCGCTTCACGCCGAAGCCGCGCCGCTGGGCCGCCGGCGCCGCGTTCTTCCGCGGGCAGGGCAGGGGAGACCGCGTCGTCTCGGTGGCGGGCCTCGAAGCGGCCGTCGAGGTCGCCGGTGACGCGCTGGTCGAGATGCGCACGCCGAAGGTCGGCATGCCGCGCGCGAGCGGCTACGAGGGTGAGGGCTACGCCATCGTGAAGGCCCCCACGACCGAGGCCGTGAAGCAGGCGCTGCTGGGCATGATCGAGCGCGTGCAGGTGCGCTACGGCTGATCAGCCGCGCGCCGTGCCGTGCGAACGAACCCCGTCGAATCGAACTGGCGCGACTTGCGCGCGCCGTTTAACGATATATCGTTGAGATATCTCGAACGGTCGAGATACAACTCACAGTGGAGCAACGACATGCATCCCTTTCATGCTGGAAGTCACCACGAGCAGTTCTTCGCGGGTCGCGGTCGCGGCGGCGGTCGCCACGGCGGAGAGCGCGGCGGCCCCTTCAACCCCGGTGGTCCGTTCGGCGGTGGCGGCAACCCCTTCGGCGGCAACCCGTTTCACGCCTTCTTCCGTCGCGGAGCTCGTGCCCGCCGCGGTGACGTTCGCGCGGCGATTCTCGTCCTCCTCGCCGAGCAGTCGCGCAACGGCTACCAGCTCATGCAGGAGATCGAGACCCGCTCCGAAGGCGCCTGGCGACCCAGCCCCGGCTCGATGTACCCCGCGCTGCAGCAGCTCGAAGACGAGGGTCTGGTGAAGGTCAGCACCGACGCCAACGGTCGCGTCTTCTCGTTGACCGACGCGGGCAAGAAAGAGGCGGAGGCGACGAAGAAGGAGCCGGCTCCGTGGGACGCCGCGCTGGGCTCCGATCGCGAATCGACGATCGAGTTCCATCAGCTCATCAAGCAGGTCACGCTCGCTGCGATGCAGGTCGCGCAGGCCGGCAACTCGGCGCAGATGAACGAGGCGCGGAAGATTCTCAAGGAAGCCCGCCGTTCGCTCTATCGGCTGCTCGCCGAGGACGAAGACGAGCCGTGAGGCCTTCTCCGGCATCGTGACGCGCACGCTGTGCAATCTGCGGCCGCGCCCGTTACCGAGGGCGCCGCATGTCGAAGCCCTCTGCCCTCGTCGTCGGTGCCGGTGCTGGAGGCCTCGTCGCTGCGCTCTACCTGCAGCAGGCCGGCCACGACGTCGTGCTGCTCGAGGCGAAGTCGCGCGTCGGTGGCTGCGCCTCGGCGTTTCCCATCAAGCAGTTCCGCTTTCTCGCCGGCGCCACCACACTCATCGGCCTCGAGCCGAACATGCCGCTGGGCCTGGTGCTCGACGAGCTCGGCGTCTCGTTCTCGGCGCCCGTCGCGCCGAAGAACCTCACCGTCTGGCAACGCGGCCAGCCGTTGACGCTGTCGACCGACTCCGCCGCGAACGACGCGCAGCTGCGGCACCTTCACGGAGCCGCCTTCGCAAGCTTCTGGCGTGACGCCGTTCGCCTCGGCTCGGCAGGGTGGGAGCTCATCACCAAGGTGGAGTTCCCTCCGTCGAAGCTCGGGCACCTGCTGGGCGCGGCGACGAATGGTGCTGCGTGGAGATTGCTGCCCTCGCTGCTGCGCTCCACCGAGAGCGCGGTCGACGACGCGGGCGATGTCTCAGGCCTCTCACGGCAGCTGCTCGACGAGCTGCTGCTCGTCTCGACGCAGGCGACCGCGAAACACGCGCCACAGCTCTTCGGCTC
>JAEUJR010000954.1 GCA_016793585.1 Archangium sp. | reverse complement strand
CGCGCAGTCGAACGTCGAAGGCGACAAGAAGAAGAAAGAGCTCGCCGACCTCAAGAACAACGCCGACGGCCTCATCTACACGACCGAGCGGTCGCTCGAAGAGTACGCGACGATGCTCAAAGAGAAGGACCGCGACGAGATCAGGGTCGACCTCGAGAACCTCAAGAAGCAGCTCACGACGGCCGACCCGGAGAAGATTCGCGCCGGCATCAAGCAGCTCGAGGGCAGCGCCTACCGCATCGCCGACGCCATCTACGCGGCCGAGTCGGGCGGGACCGAAGAGAAGAAGAAGTAGAGCCGCCATGAAGCGCGCGCCGCTGAAGTTCGACTCCGTCGACGAAGAGGTGCGGTTTCTGCGTGGGCTCGTCGCGGTGCAGCGGCTGGCCGACGAGGTGCTCGAAGACTGCCTCGAACGGCAGCTCGGGCTCTCGGCGGCGGCCGACGTCTTTCTCACCCAGTGCGCGCGCATGATTCACGCGCAGTCGGCCTTCGTGCAGGTGAAGGGCACGCAGGGCGCGGTGCTGACGCGGGTGTGGGGCGGCGGGCTGTTCGATCTCATGCGCTGGGTCGACGCGCGCGGCGCCGTTCGCGTCGACGACGACCACACCGTCTTCGTGGCCAGCCTCGACATCGGCAAGCTCGAGCTCGGCAGCATCGGCTTCGTGTTGCCCGGCCACTTCTCGGACGGCGGCCTGCAGGTGCTCGAGCTGGTCGACACCATCGCCGAGATGTTCGACAGCGCGGTGCTCTCGTTCATCGCGCTCGCCGAAGGCCACACGCCTCAAGAGCGGCTCGACGAGCTGTCTCAGGCCGGAGAGTTCAGGCCGAACGCGCGCATCGGGAAGTACGAGCTGCTCAACCCGCTGGGCACCGGTGGCATGGCGCAGGTGATGGTCGCGCGCACGGTGAACCCGGGCGGCGTCTCACGGCTGGTCGCGCTCAAGCGCATTCTGCCCAAGCTGGCCGACGACGAAGTGATCGTGAAGCAGTTCCTCGACGAGGCGAAGCTGGGCATGCGCCTCAACCACCCGAACCTGATCACCATCTACGACTTCGGTCAGGGCAACGGCTCGTACTTCATCGCCATGGAGCTCGTGGCCGGCGTCGACTTCGACCATGTCGTCTACTGGCCGCACGGGCCGCTGCCCGAGGCGCTCGTCTCGGCGGTCGTGTCGCAGGCGCTCGAAGGGCTGCATCACGCGCACGAGGCGAAGGGTGACGACGGTCTGGGCATGGGGCTCGTTCACCGCGATCTCTCGCCACACAACCTGATGGTGGGCTTCGACGGGCGCGTGAAGGTGCTCGACTTCGGGGTCGCGAAGATGCGCAACGCCCGCACGGTGACGCTGCCGGGCATCGTGAAGGGCAAGCCGCTGTACATGTCTCCTGAGCAGGCGACGGCCGAGCGCATCGATCGCCGCAGCGACCTGTTCTCGGTGGGGCTCATTCTTCACGAGGCGCTCACCGGCACGCGCGCGTTCGATCAACACGACGACACGAAGACGATGGAGGCCATCGTCAACGACCCGCTCGTGCGACCCCAGGGCATTCCCAACCACTGGTGGGACATCATCGAGAAGGCGCTGCAGAAGAAGCCGGAGGATCGCTACCGCAACGCGCTCGAGATGGCGCAGGCGGTGCGAGAGACGGTGAAGCCGATGAAGGACCACGAGCTGGGTGCGCTGGTGTCGTCGAAGTTTCCGCGCCGGGTGGCGGACGTGAACTCGTGGGAGCAGACGAAGAACAAGCTCGCGTCGCAGAGACGGTGAGCCGCCGTGCGAGCGTGCGTGCTGCTGCTGTCGTTGATCGCCTGCACACCTGAGCCTCTGCGACCGCCCGCGCCTGACATCGGTGGGTGCACCTCCGTGCTCACGTCCGCCCTCACCCTGTCGGGGGTGCTGTCGCGGCTCGTCGTCATCGAGCCCGGTCGCCAGTCGTTCCAGACCGAGCTCTTTGGATTTCGACGGTGTGGCGGCGCTGGTCCGATCACGCCCGAAACGATCACCGTCAACGCAACCACCGAAGCCGGCGTGAACGTGGTGCAGCAAGTCCGGGTCGACCTCAGCGAAGCGAGGGCGCCGGGAACGTTCGGCAAGGCGACGATCGTGGTCGACCTCGATGTTCCTGCAGACGCGAAGCTGGTGACGTTCGAATTCGTGGTCGAGCCGCTCATCGGGGTCATTCGACGCACGGCGGTCGTCGGCAGGCTCAACGAGGTGTCGCTCAGCGCGCACTCCGCCTTTGGGTGTGACGTGGTGGTGCCATGGACGCCGCAGCGATCGATCTGCGTTCGGCCCAACCAGCCCCTCGTTCTCGAGCCTGATGGAGGCTTCTCGGCGCTGGGCCGCTCCGATGCCCTCGCCGTGACGCCGGCAGGTCTGTGGAGCGTTTCGAGCGATGGCGTGAGCTTCTTCCCCTCTGACGGCGGCTCCCTGTCGTGGTGGGAGCAGCACTCACGGCCGCGAGCCATCGCCACGTCTGGCGACCGTGTGTTCATCGGAACAGAAGTCGGCGTGGCCGAGTTGGTTCGGAACCAACGACCTCAGTATGGAGCCATCGACCGCTTCCCCCCGACCGCGTTGCGCGTCGAGGAGCCCGACCTGCTCATTGCGAGGCAGGAACGCATCGACCGGGTGCCGCTCGCGAGCTTCCCGCTCACCGCGCAGGGCCCTCAGCTTCCCGAGATTCCGCCAGTCACTCATGTCGGGGCGGTGAACTTCAACGCCGTCGCGGGGCTGTGGCGGGTCGAGGGCCGTCGCATCGAGTTCACGACCGACGCAGGCGTTCTCGCCCTCGAGGTGCCACACCTGCTGACGGAGGTCGCGAGCAACTCACCGGCCCTCACCGACGAGACGCCCCTGATCGCCCTCGGGTTTGCTGCCGACGATCGCCCGGTCTGGCTCCAACCGCTCGAAGACCTCGACGCTGGAACGCTGAGCGCGCGTTACCTCGTGGCGCCCCGCGGCCAGCGGCTCAGCCGCGCAAACAGCCAGCACATCTTCGCCAGTGGTGTCGATGGCGGCACCTGGGCGCCGCGTCGCTGAACCCCTGCACCCCAATCGTCACGACGGCGATGCGTCACGGCGATGCGTCGCGGCCCGAGACGACGCCCGGATGCGCCCAACGTTCGCTCAGCGACGCGGGGGCGCTTCCCGCGCTGAACGCGAGAGAATCGTCGGCCACAGCGGCAACGGTAGCGCAGCGCGCGGAGCCGTCTGCGTCCACGACTCGCCCAGCACCTGCGCGATGGTGCTCGCGACCTGCGCCTGCGTGACGAGGCCCGTGCCCGAACGCACGCCCAGCGCCGGAATGCCGGGGCCCAACGCCGCCAGCCAGATGTCTTCTGCGCCGATCACCGACGCGCCGTGGTGCTTCCAATCCCACGGCAGGCCGCCGCGCCCGTGGTCGGTCGTGATGAGGAACACCGTCGAGTCGCGGTACTCGGGCATCGCCTGCATGGTGGCCCACAGGTCGGCGATGGTCGCATCGGCACGTTGCAGTGCCTCGAGCGCGAGGTCGTACCGGCCGGCGTGCATCCACTCATCGGTCTCGCCGAGCCCCAGGAAGACCACGCGTGGGCGCGTCGTCACGAGTGACTCCTTGAGCGCGGCGAAGGTGAGCGCATCGAGCGCGTTGCCGCCGAACACGGGCGTCGTCGAGCGATAGAGCGTGTCGATGAGGTCCTTCCCCGGGGTGCGGAGCGCGTCGCCCTCGAAGGGCGGCTCCCAGCCGGCGTGCACCTCGAGCTTCGACCGATCGACGTTGAAGATTCGCGAGAAGGTGGCCCACGTCGCGAACGCCTGAAACGAGTAGCCCTTCGTCGACAGCCACTCGAAGACGCTCACGTTCGGGTTGTCGACCCAGGCGTTGCTGGTCAGCTTCGGGTCGGCGACGCCGGTGAAGAGTTCGTTGTAGCCGGGGTACGAGACGCGGGCGCGGTTGGTCACCTGCATCGGGCTGCCACGGGAGGCGTCTCCGAAGAGCTGGCCTTCGCGGGCGATCTTCTTCCAGAGGAACGGCATCAGCGTCTCGCGCCGCGCCTGCAGCTCGTCGCGCCAGAACTTCTCGACGCACCCGGCTTCGTTCTCGACACCGCCGCCCTTCCCCATCAGCGCGCGATCGGCGCCCGAGAAGATCTCGCTGGCCCGAACGCCGTCACTCACGATGACGACGACGTTCTTCACCTGGGCCGACCCGGTCTGCGCCAACACGACGAGCAGCAGTGCGTTCATCATGGGCGCGCACCGTACGGTCGAGCGCTGCGAGTTCTCCGTCACGAGCGTGAAGCATCGGGTGACATGTCGATGGCACACGCGCTCGTGACGTGAGCGCCGTGAAGGCGCCGCGCAGCAGCTCGATCGTGACCTCATCGTGATCGACGCCGCGCTCGAACCCTTTGGTCTGCTGCCCATCGCCTTCCCGTTGCTAGTGCTGTGCGCGGTTCGCGCCGCGAGGCTGGTGCTGCCACACGGAAGCCGAACCGATCGTCTCGCTGCCTCGGCCGTGCTCGCGATGGGACTCGTGCACGTGAACGTCGGACTCCTCGGCACGCTGGGAGTGCTCACGGCGAACGCGCTGCTGCTGCTGTTGGGCCTCGAAGCGGTGCTGCTCGTGGGCGCCACGTTTCGGCTCGCGGGTGATGGCTGGCGCCACGACTGGAGCGGCCTGTGGCCGGCGCTGACGCTGGTGCTCGTGGTGAGCTCGGTCGCGGTGACGGCGGCGAGGCTGCTGCCCGTCTGGCAGTGGGACTCGCTGGGCTACCACCTGCCGTTCGTGAACTTCGTCATTCAGTCACACGGCTTCGCAGAGGTGCCGCCCGACGTTCGCTACATCTCGACGTACCCGCACGACATCGAGCTGGGCATGATCGCGCTTCGGCTGATGCTGCCCGACGATCGGCTCATCGACCTCGCGCAGCTTCCCTACGGGCTGGCGGGCGCGGCGCTCACGGCGGCAATCGCTCGACGACTCGGCGCCAATCCCCGCAACGCGTCGCTCGCAGGAGCAGTCTGGCTCACCCTGCCCTGCGTCTTCCTGCAGCTGCCGACGAACTACGTCGACGTGGGCACTGCGGCGGCGCTCCTCGGTGCGCTGTACTTCCTCGTGCTGGAGCAGCAGATGCGGCTCCCGTCGTTGCTGCTCGGCGCGGTGTCGCTGGGACTCTTCCTCGGCGGCAAACCGTCGGCGCCACTCCCAGCCACGGCGATCGCCCTCTTCGTCATCGTTCGCGGCGTCAGGAGCCGGCAGCTGCTGCCACTCGCGGCCTTTCTGCTCGTCACCCTCGTGTTCGGCGCCGAGATGTACCTGGTGATGCTCGCGCGGCACGGCAACCCGGTCTGGCCGGTCGCGCTGAACCTCGGCCCGGTGACGCTGCCGGGCGAGCTCGCGGTCGACCAACTGCTCGCCGCCGGAGCCGCCCTGCCGAGCGCTCCGGGCACGAAGCTCGAGCGCCTGCTGGTCTCGTGGCTCGCCGTGGGAACGCCACCGGCTTTCGACATGAAGCTCGGCGGTCTGGGCCTGCCGTTTCTGCTCGCGTTGCCGGTCGCGATCGTCGGCCTCGTGCGACGTCGGAGCCCGCTCCTCGTGTTCGCGCTGCTCGTCGCGGGCCTCTCGCCGGATCCTCGCTGGGCCGCTACGTGCTGTCGCTGGGAGCCCTGGTGCTCGCACTGGCGCTCAGTGAGCTGTCTGCGCTCCGGTTCTCGAGGCTGACGACCGCGGCGGCGCTCGCCATCGCCTCGGTGTCGCTTGCGTGGAGCTGGCCCGGGCTGACGGGCGACGGGCCTCCAATCTCGACGTACTGGAGCCTCACCGACGACCAACGCCGCGTCGCGGTGGGCCCGCACGGAAGGCCGACCGACTACCCGGCCGTGTGGAACGTGGTCGATCGCGGCGAGTCGATCGCCTTCGACGAAACCTTCGAGTTTCCCGGGCTGCTGTGGTCGCCCGAGCTGCACTACCCGGTACACGCCGTTCCGGCGACGACGGCCAACTTCGACGAGTGGCTCGACGAGCGGCGCGTGCGCGTGCTGGCGGTGGGCCCGCGACGTCGCGCCCAGCTCGGGAGCAGTTGGCGGCGCGCGTTCGACTGCCGCTCGGCCGACTGCAGCGTCTTCGTGCGTACGCGCGAGGCGATGTCAGCGCGGTGACAGCGCGCGCGTCGCCCGAAGGTTCGCGTTCTCGCGCAGGTTCATGAAGAACAGCTGGTACTCGACCGGGTGGTAGTTGCCCGAGCCCATCAGGTGGTCGAGCACCCGGCTCACGACGTCTCGCGGCCGCGGCTTCACCTGCGAGACCTGGAGCACGCCGTCGACACAGCGCGCATCGGCGAACTCGGGCCGCACGGAGTGATCGTTCGTCTCGAGGAAGACGGCGCCCAGGTTGGCGCTCGCGGGAGCACCTTCTCCGTCGAGCCGCCACGTGAGCGGGTTCGTGCACAGCCGCGGCCGGGCGTCGGGCCGTGCGAGCTCGAACGTCGTCGGCACGAAGTCGGGGCTGCGGGTGTTCCACGCGATCACGCAGCGCAGGTCGTCGGCGCGCTGACAGGGCGGCAGTTCGGGGGCGCGCTCCGCCAGGCCGGCAACGGTGACGCGCCCGCCGGCGAGGTACGCCGCGACCAGCTCCGCGCTGGCCGGCTTGCCTGCGAGCTCTTCGAACAACAGCCGCTCGAGCATCACCGAGCCCTGACTGTGGCTGGCGAGCATGAAGGGGCGGCCCGCGCCGCGCCGGCGCTGAAACGACTCGAACGCCCGCTTCACGTCGCCGTATGCGACGGCCATCGCGCGGTCTCCATCGGGGCTCGGGCGGAAGAAGGCCGAACCGTTCGCCTGCCGATACCTGGGCGCATAGATGGCGCAGCACCCGTTGAAGGCCGTCGCCTGAATGCCCGTCGAGAGCCGGTCGGTGCCGTCGTTGATGGTGGCGTCGGTGGTCGGCGCGTTCCAGGCGCTGCCAACGGCCGAGGTCGGGTGCACGTAGAAGACGTCGACCTTCGCGCTGCGTTGATCGACGCCCGGGTGCCCATCGGGCGCGGCGTCGGCGGCGTCTTCACGGTCGGGGAGCGCGCTCCAGCTGCCAGGGTCGTCGTAGTCGGGCGGCGGAGGCGTGAGCCGCTCGTCGAACGGGGTCGATGGCGTCATCGTGCGCTCCACGAGCGGACCGAGCCCGAGCATGAGCCCTGCGGCGCCCATCACGAGCGTCACCACCCCCCACCGCCACCAGTGCCGTTTCATGAAGGCCCCCAACGCCTCGAGGTTCAGGGCATTCCGTCGGCCAGCGGCGGTAGCTGCCACGACAGCTCGTTCGGGTGCAGGCTGAACCAGGCGCCCGTCAACGCATCGACGACGAAGCCGAGCCCCAGCGTGAAGACGTTCAACAGCGACACGAAGTTGAAGCGCGTCTCGACGACCAGCAGCTTCGCGCGATGGCCGGGCGCCCAGCTGATGGCGGCGTACTCCGAGCCCTTCTTGAGGTTCACCGTCATCGGCGTACTGCCCGCGCCGGCGACGAAGATGGTGCGCGTCACCACGTCACGAACGAGCTGCGGCGTGCGGGCGTACATGGCGCCGAGGGCATCGACCGTGTTCGCCGTCGCCGCCGTCGGGTGAAGCACGGCCACCAGCATCGTCAGCAGCTCGTCGGGCGAGAGGGCCTCGAGAAACTGCCGCGCATCGTCGGGCAGCGCGCTCGCGAGCAGGCGCACCACGAAGTCCTTCGCCTCGGTCACGCTCTGCAGCTTCGCCAGAATCTCCGCCGGCGCTCCGCCGAGCACCACCGTCGAAGACGTTGGCTCTGAGGTGAAGGCGAGATCCTGCCGCGTGCCCGACAACACCGTCGCGCAACTGCTCGCGAACACTGCCACCAGCGCCAGATGGAGCATTCGCATCGTCGGTGAACTTTGCCCCACGAGGCCCTTGACGCGATGTGCCCCTTTGTCGCACATGCGCACACCATGAACCTCAAGAACTGGCTGCTGATGTCGCTGATGGTGGTGGGGACGGCGTGCGGCGTGTCGACGGTCGAGGTCGACGGAGTCGATGCCGAGACGCTGGCTGATGACTCGCAGGACCTCTCGACGACGAAAGACACGTTCGTCATCGCGCGGCGCGACTACCGCCGCTGTGTGTCGCCGATGTGTGGCGGCTACTGGGTGAAGGACCTGAACAGCACGATGCAGGAGCGCTACGTGAGCGCGTTCGACCTCTCGCAGTCGAACATTCCGGCCGCGCTGCGGGGCGAAGTGACGGGCGCTCCCGACCACATGCTGGTGCGGCTCGGCCGCCTGGGCCCCAAGGAGAACCGCTTCGACACGCGCACGTTCGTCGTTCAGGCGGCGTACCGCGGCATGCCGGGCAAGACGTTCTCCTCGACCGACACCTTCTACGGCCTGTTCCCCTCGAAGATCGCCTGCATTCGCGCGCCCTGTGCGTACATTCAGACGACGCGGCTGAACCGCACGACGGGCCACACGATGGCGACGGACATCAACGTCACCGCGGCGCTCGGCGCCTTCGTCGACGAGAACTGGCTGATGTCGCGCGCGTTCTCGGGGAAGACGGTCGTCGCGGGCAAGGTGGTTCGCAAGAACGGCCACGTGACGGTGACGGCGAGCCAGGTCTTCGTGCAGCTGCCTGACCGCGTGGCGGCGTGCCCGAACGACCCGGCGCCCACCTGCAGCAACGGCACGACGCCCTCGTACACCCGCACGCCTGACCGCTGCACCGAGCCCACCGGCCAGTGCACGCCCTTCGGCGTCTGCGCGTACTACGTGCCCGCGTGCGAGGCCGGCTACCGGCAGGTCAGCTACATGAACATCTGCCCGCGCTACGCCTGCGAGCCCGAGTTCCTCGAAGAGTAAGCAGCCTCCGGCTTCGAAGTGACCGACGCCCTGCTCCACCACTGGAGCGGGGCGTTCGTCTTTTCAGAACAACAGCCGCAGCGCTTCACCGAGCGTGTCGACGGCGAGCACCTCCATCTTGAGCTCGAAGTCGAGCCGGCGCGCCGACGACTTGGGCAGCACCACGCGCCTGAAGCCCATCTTCTGGGCCTCGGCGAGGCGGGGCTCGACCTGGCCGACGGCGCGCACCTCACCGGCGAGGCCCACCTCTCCGAGAATGAGCGTCTGCGCGTCGACGGGCCGGTTCTGGAGCGACGACACCAGCGCGGCGCACACCGCGAGATCGCTGGAGGGCTCGGTGAGGCTCATGCCTCCGGCGACGTTGACGAAGAGGTCGCAGCCGACGAGCTGCACGTCTTCTTTCTTCTCGAGCACCGCCGCGAGCAGGGCCACGCGCTGGGAGTCGACGCCCATCGCCGTGCGCCGCGCGGTGCCGTAGCCGGTGGGAGCGACCAGCGCCTGCACCTCGACGAGAATCGGCCGCGTGCCGTTGAGCGTGGAGGTGACGACGCTGCCCGAGGCGTTCTTCGGCCGCTCCGAGAGGAACAGCGCGCTCGGGTCGGGCACCTCGGCCAGGCCGGCGCCCTTCATCTCGAAGACGCCGATCTCGTTCGTCGAGCCGAAGCGGTTCTTGTGGGCGCGCAGCAGGCGGAACGGGTGCCCACGCTCGCCCTCGAAGTAGAGAACCGTGTCGACCATGTGCTCGAGCACGCGCGGGCCCGCGATGGAGCCCTCTTTCGTGACGTGGCCGACCATGAAGGTGGGCACGCCGGTCTTCTTCGCCCAGGCCATCAAGCGGCCGGCGCACTCACGCACCTGACTGACGCTGCCGGGCGCGCTGCCGAGCTCGGGCAGGAACATCGTCTGAATGGAGTCGACGACGAGCGAGCCAGGCGCGAGCTTCTCGGTGGCCTGCAGAATCTTCTCGAGGTCGGTCTCGGCGAAGAGGTGCATCTGCTCGCTGCGCACGCCCAGCCGCTCGGCGCGCATCTTGGTCTGCTGCAGCGACTCTTCACCCGAGACGTACAAGCCCGGCCGGTCGCGCGTGAGCCTGTCCATCATGCTCAAGAGGAGCGTCGACTTGCCGATGCCCGGGTCACCGCCGAGCAGCACGAGCGAGCCCTGAACGACGCCGCCGCCGAGCACGCGGTCGAGCTCCGCGATGCCGGTGAGCCGCCGCGCCTCTTTGGTGCCGTCGACCTCCTGCAGCAGCACGGGCTTCGTCTGCCCCGTCGACGCGCCCCACGCGGGCCTCGTCTGCGCTGCCTTCGACAGCTCGACCTCTTCGACCAGACTCCCCCAGGTGCCACACTCGGTGCACCGCCCCAACCACTTCGCCGACACGTACCCGCAGGACTGACAGGTGAAGTGGGTCTTCACGCCCTTGGCCATGAAGCGCTCATAGCGCATGGGGCTGACATCACCGTGGGGAGCTGCTCACTGCTGGAAGCAGTAGACGCGCGCGGGCGAGCCGCAGGCGCCGACGCCGCCGTCCCACCACGCGGTCAGACTCGCGCTCTGCCCCTGCCCGCCGACGCCAGCGTCGCTGGTCCAATCTGCGCACGCCGCGGCCGTGCTCTGCGGCGTCGAAGCTCCGGTCCACACGGGCGAGCTGACGACCTCGCCCCGGACATTCAGGTTGAGGCTCACGCCGAGCGCGCGGCCTGCCACGACGTCGGCGGGAGACGCCGCGAGCGTGACGCCATCGACCCGAACCCATGCGACCCCCGCGTCGAAGCGCGCGGCAGCCGATGCGGTGCTCGTCGAGAGCAGCGCGGCAAAGGTGCCCGGCAGGCCAGCGTCGCCGGCTTCACCTCGGCACAACGCGTCTGCAGCGGCGAGGCCACCCGTCGAGAAGGGCTGCTCCGAGACGAACGCGAGCCTCGACGGCCTCACCCGGGGAATCCACGCGGGGTTCGACTGGTCGACGCCCAGGCACGCCAGCCGCTGCGAGCTCGAGCACACCTGCAGGCCCTGGCTCGAGGGCTCGGCCAGATTCTCGGTTGCACCCGTGCCAGCCGTCGTCATCCAACCCGAGCACGTCTGCGCTGACTCGTTTCCCCCGGCACCCGCCCAGATCGTCGCGCTCACCGCCGACACGGCGCCCCCTCGCTCGGTCCGCAACAACGGCCAGGCCACATGGCGTGCGGTGAGGTCGGCGAGCGAGACCGCGTAGGGAAGCCGGTCGGTGCGTACCCAACCCGACGCGCCCTGAAGCCTCGTCTGCAACCCACCGTCTGGCTCGAAGAGCAGCGCGCGATAGGTGCCGGGCAGACCTGCATCACGGGCCGCCGCCTGACAGAACGAGTCGGCGCCCGAGACGCCACCCAGGTTGCCATTCACCAGGCCCGAGGTGGCGAACGCGAAGTTCGGCAGACAGCCGTTCAGGTACACCGTCACGGTTCCGCTCGTCGAGTTGGCGACGGCGAGGTCAGGAAACGGGTCGGCGTCGAACGAGCCAGACACCACGTCGAAGGGCCCGTCTCCCGCGGGAATCATCGGCAGTGGCTGCAGGGCTCCATTGCCCTGGTTGTGAAACACCACGACGCCTTGCGTGCCCGTCGACACGGCGACCGCGACGTCGAGACGACCGTCACCAGAGAGATCGGCAAGGGTGAGTTCGACCGGCTCGCCTGGCAGCAGGTGGAAGACGGGCGCCGCAAAGCCACCGTCGCCCACGGACAAGACGACTCCCATTCTCGTGGCCCACCTGTGCCCGATGACGAGATCGGGCCACCCATCGGCGTTCAAGTCGCCAGTTGCCAGGCCGCTCGTGGTGTTGGCGCCAACGAGGAAGCCGGCGTCGACGAAACCTCCATCGCCGTCGCCCAACGCAATGTTGGTGACCCCGGGCTGGGTGAAGAAGTTCACCGCGTAGTCGGGGCGGCCGTCGCGGTTGAAGTCCGTCGTGACGACACGAAAGGGGCCGAGCGCGCCGGCGGGGAAGATTCGGGCGACCGCAAAGTTCGGCCCGCCATCGTTCACGGCCAGCGACATCATGCTCGAGTTGCTGAGGCTCACGATGAGATCGGGGAACAGGTCGCCCGTGAAGTCAGCCGCCGCGAGCGCGCTGGCGTTGGCGCCGACCGATTGAGCAACATGAAAGGTGAACGTGCCGTTCCCCGCACCACGGTAGAGGTGCGCGAAGCTGTTCGACTGCGCCTGGAGGAAGACGAGGTCGAGATCGCCGTCCCGGTCGAAGTCACGGGCCACGACGTCGTAGAAGTTCGCGCCAGAGATGGTCTGGTTCAGCATGAAGCGGCCATCGCCAAGGCTCAGAAAGACCTCGGCGCCTGCCGACGAGAGCGTCACCAGATCGCTGCGGCCATTGTCATCGAGGTCGGCAGACAGCAGTCGCCTGATCGGACCAGTCGCGAGGAAGGTTCTCGGAGCCTGAAGGTCGCGCAGGCAGACGAACGCGCCGGCATCGGTCGAGCCGCCCGCGCTGCCACCGCTCACTCCGCCTGCGGCGCCGCCGCCCGCTCCACCGGCACTTCCGCCACCCATTCCACCCGCGGTGCTGACACCGCCGCCAGACGAGCCGCCACCGGCATTGCCCCCGGCGCCACCGCTCGTACCACCCGCAGTTCCGCCACCCGCTCCGCCCGCAGTGCTGACTCCGCCGCCAGCAGAGCCACCGCTGTCACCGCCTCCCGCGCCTCCACTCGTTCCACCAGAAGCGCCGCCGCTGGTTCCGCCGGCGACACCACCGCTCGTTCCCCCGCCAGCGCCGCCACTCGTTCCTCCAGAGGCACCACCGCCCGCAACTCCACCGCTGGCGCCGCCGCCAAGTCCACCTGCGGTGTTGCCGCCTGCGAGGCCATTCATTCCTCCTGCAGCGCCGCCCGCGATTCCTCCGGCGGAGCCACCGCTCGCCCCGACGCCCGCGTCGAACTGGCGAAGGGCTTCGAAGTCGTTGCAGCCAACCAGGAGCAGCACCGCGGCAAGTCGCCAGCTCATGGGAAGCTCCAGGCGGTGAGCGCGCGGCTCGGAAGGTCGAAGCGCGAACTCGCCTCGGGTGCCTCGCCGAGGAGAAACAGCACCACACCGACCGCGGCGGCGCTGAGCCCGACGGCAATTCCAACAGCCCCCGACAGTTGGAGCGCGGCGCCACGATCGGCGATGGCGTTGCGTTCGTCGGGGTTGGTGATGGAGGCGGAGCGGAGAACGGCAGCGTCAGTGTGCGAGGCGATCAACAACATCAGCCCGACTGCGGCCGTCACGCCGCCGGCGACGGTGAGCACCACGGCGCTTGTGCGATGTCGCGGTTCGACGGGCGGGGCGCGGAGCTGACGTTGGCCCTGCTCCGTGAACTCGATGGCGACGCGCTCGAACCACTTGAAGAGATCGTCTTCGGTCGAGACCCGGTCGGACCTCGAGACCAGCGTGCTCCCGTTCTTCGCGTCGAGCAGCTTCAGGTTCACCGTGTACGCGGTGCCCACCTTGCCGATGTTTCCAGTCACGAGGGCTTCGCTGCCAAGCGCGCCAGACAGCTCCGCGACACAGGTCGAGGCTTCGCAGCCGAGCAGCTGCCGTTGGCGGTCGAAGCCGAGCAGCTGGGCGATCTGAGCAGCCGTCGTCACCTTCCACGCGCCGGTGCGCTCGAGCCGCTGCCCGAAGAAGTCGAGCAGCGAGTCCGCCCGGCCCTGGTCGAAGCCTCCGACGGGTTGCAGCGGCGGCAGCGACACCGTGATGGGCGTCGATGCAGGCGGCAATGACGAGACCGCGGGCGGATTGCTCCCGACCACGAACAACGCGACGCAAACACTCACCATGAAGGCCCCCTCCACGGTGGAGCCTAGCGGGCAGCGCCTGGAGAACAATGGGTGAACGAGGCGGAGGGCGTGCCGCGTTGGTGGAGGGCCTCACCGGTCCGCGAAGACTCCGCCTGCGGGGTGCGCGCGCCCGAGCACCGCTCAGACCCGGCGCAGGGTGTTCTCGTCACGGTGGTCGAACAGCTCGGCGCGGCCCTTCATCTTCAGGAACGTGTGCGAGTCGTAGTGGAGCGTGTCGTCATCGAGCAGCTCGACCAGCAGCGTGTAGCGAACGGTCTTGAACTCGGCGGTGAGGAACGGCGAGGAGCAGATGCCGAACACTTCGTCGCCGGCCTTCGCTTCGAGGGTGAAGGAGCGCGCCGTTGGCGCCACCGTGCCGCCCGCGAACACCGTCATTCCCCGTGGCGGCATGAAGGTCCGAATGACGAGCTGCGACGCGGCGTCCCACATCCAGTAGCCGAGCTCTTCGTGGAACGGGTCGGGAGCGCCGACGCGCCACGCCTTCGTCGAGTACCGCAGGCCGTAGAGCGACTGCTCGTGGTTGTCGACGCGCCCGGTCGGCTCGAACACCATGCGCTCGCGGTACTTGCTCGTCACGGGCTGGCGGTTGTCGTTGGGTTTGTCGGAAGTCGCGAGGTCAGTGCCTTTCTCGCCCTCCCAGATGCCGAGGAGCGGAGCGAGGGGGCCGAGGGTGGGGTCGAAGGGCATGCCGGGAACATGGCTCAACGTCGCCACGCGGTCAGTCCTCACGTGAGCGAAGCGCCCGAATGCCCGGAGTCGCACTCGTGAGTCGACGTGATGGTCGCTTCGAACCAGCAACGGAGCTGGTGCGTGAGCGGTTGAACGCTCTGGGTTCGACGGTGGGAGTCTTCGCATGACGGCTCGAGCGAAACGTGGGGGCGACGCAATGAGCGGGGAACGCACGGCGTGGGTCGATGCATGGCACGTTGGGAGGATGCGGCGACTCGCAGCACTCCTGATGGCGGCCTCGGCGTGTGGTGCGCCGGTGGTCGAAGATGACGGTGGCAGTTCGTTCGACGCAGGCGTGTCGCTGGATGCGGGCTCGATGCGCGATGCGGGGGTGTCATTCGACGCGGGCAGCTCGTTCGATGCGGGCAGTTCGTTCGATGCGGGCGGTTCGTTCGATGCGGGCAGTTCGTTCGATGCGGGCAGTTCGTTCGATGCGGGCAGTTCGTTCGACGCGGGCAGTTCGTTCGACGCGGGCAGTTCGTTCGACGCGGGCAACTCGTTCGATGCGGGTAACTCGTTCGATGCGGGCAGCTCATTCGATGCGGGCGTGTCGTTGGATGCTGGCTCGGCGAACGATGCTGGCTCGGTGATGGACGCAGGCGCGTCGTTGGATGCAGGCGCGACGCTCGACGCGGGCCTTCGCACCGACGCTGGAGTCGACGCCGGTTTCACCGATTCCTGCTCGACCCAGATGGCCGCGTGCCCTGCGATGCCGACGAACCTCGTGGAAGGAGCGGGGCTCCGCACCATCGACCGTTGCGCCTTCCCCATCTCCGCGACGGCCGCTTCCTTCACCAACGACGCATTGCTCGACGCGCTCGCGATGCGCGCGACTCCAGCGACCGTCGCGGCCGTGCTCGCCGACACCAACCGCGTCGCCACGCAGACCACGATGGCGCCGGGTGGCCCCGCGGGACTTGCCTACGCGTTCCGCTGGAACACCGAAGACGAAAACTCCACCACGTGGATTCCCCAGGGCATCACGGGAAGCGCCGACGCCGAAGCGAGCGGTCTCGTCGCCGGCAAACGCGTGGTGCTCGTGAGCTGGTACGAAGACGCCGGCCTGCAGAAGGGCGTGCGCATCGCCTTCGTCGACATCACGACGCCGTCGGCTCCTCGCTACCGGTTCGCGCTGCTGGTGGAAGCCACCGGCACCGTCGCAGCTCCGAACTTCACGCAGGTCGACGCGCACGCGGGCGGAATCGTCTGGTACGGGCCGTACCTCTACATGGCGCAGACCGGGAGCGGCTTTCGGGTGTTCGACACGCGCCGCATTCTCGAAGTGGCCACCGACGTCGACACCGTGGGCTGCACGGCCACCATCTGTCGCGCGGGCCTGTACAAGTACGTCATTCCGCAGGTCGCCGAGTACGTCGACCGCTCGAGCTGCAACCCCATCTTCTCGTGGGTCTCTCTCGATCGCGGCAGCTCGCCGCCCGCGCTCGTCTCGGGTGAGTACTGCAGCGGCAGCGCGTGTTCGGGTCCACTCGCAGGGCGCGTGTTCCGCTGGCCACTCGATTCGTCGACCCACCTGCTCCGGGGAGCACGCACCTGGCCGGTCGCGGCGGCGTACATGGGTCAACGGCAGGTACAGGGCGGAGCGTATCGACTGGGCACGACGTATCTCTCGTCGAGCGCTCCCTCTGGCGGCGGTGGAGCGCTCTACTCGCTCAACACCACGCGCAGCTTCACCTCGAACTTCGTCGACTCGCCGGAAGACCTGATGGTCGACGAGCAGAACCTGGTGCTGTGGAGCCTCTCGGAAGCCGCCGGCAATCGCGTCGTGCTCTCGGTGCGGTTCTCGAACTACCCGGTGCCCTGACTGTCAGCTGCGGCACGTGCGACTCAAGGCGAGCCGGCATCTGCAGGCTTGACCCGTTCAGGCCCGGCGAGCGCGTCAGCCGAAGCACCAAAGTGCGCGCGGGTCTTGCTGCCGCCCAGGAACACGGCGCCCACCCCAATCACCACCACCAGCATGACGAGCACGAAGATGGCCCAGAGAATGACGCCGCTCTTCGCCGCTGGGCCTGGTGTCGTCATGAAGCCCGTCACATCACGGAAGCTCGAGGATCTGCCAGCGCACCTGACGTGAACCGCTCGACGACACCTCGACGTCATCGAAGGCGCGAACGCCGGTGAGGCGAACGCGCCGCACGCCACCGAACGTCTCCACCGCGCAGGCAGCGCACGTCGCCGTCACCGGAGCCGCCACGCGCTTCGCCTCGAGGGTCGTGCCATCGGCCAGTGTCATCGACGCGGTTCCACCCGGCCCGAGCGCCGCCACGACGTCGAGCACGTCAGCGCGTGAAGCTTCGGTCACGATGCCCGGCACCGTCGCCGGCGCGAGCGTCTGCACCTCGGCGTCGAGCAACGGCACGAGCTGATTCTCGACGACGAACAACGGCAACCGGCTCAACGGCGCAGGCACCTCGACGAAGGCGGGGCCAGCGTGAACCGAGCCTTCGCTCCACTCGACGTAGCGGCCGGGCGGCAGCCACACGCGGCGAGTTCTCACGCCACGACGCACCACCGGCGCCGCGTACAACGAGGGGCCCACGAAGAAGGCATCGTCGACCTTCCACGCCTCGGGCATCGAGGGGAACAGCAGCACGGGCGAACGCGTGAGGGGGGCTCCGGTCGCGTGCGCGTCACGAGCCAGGGCACGGAAGTAGGGAGCGAGCCTCGTGTGGAGCCCCGCCGCAGCGCGGTAGAGGTCCTGCGACTCGACGTCGTCCCAGATGGTGGCCTTGACGCGATCGCCGCCGACCGGGTTCGAGCACGCGTTCTCTTCGTGCATCATCGGGCTCATCACGCCCATCTGGTACCAGCGCACGAGCATCTCTTTGTCGTGTGGCGCCGAGGTGAGGCACTTGTAGCCGCTGATGTCGGTGCCCCAGTACGGCACGCCAGTCATCGAGAGGCTCAAGCCGCCACGAAGCCCCCCCGGAAGGCCGACCGTCTCGTCGAACGACGCTTCAGGGTCGCCGCCCCACACCTCGTACGCGTAGGCCTGACTGCCCGTGTACCCCGAGCGCACGAAGCACATGCGGTTCGTGTCCTTCAGCAGGTCGTACGCGGCCTTCGCCGAGAGCACCGAGAAGCGGTTGTGCATCGACTCGCCCGTGCGGCCATCGAAGAAGCGCGAGCTGCGGGCGACGTACTCACCGAAGTCGTGCATCCACCCGTCGTAGCCAAGGTCGAGGGAGCGCCCGAGCAGCGACTGAAACCACGCCACCGCCTGCGGGTTCGTGAGGTCGACCGTCGAGACCGTCTGCGCGCCGCCAGAGAGGAAGAACGTCGTCGCCGGGCCGCCGTCGGGTTGCTGCTCGAAGAAGCCGGCATCGGCGCCGAAGCCGTAGTCGTCGGCACTGCCGCGGGCAGACGCCGAGACGTACGGGTTGTTGTAGGCCATCACCTTGAAGCCGTTCGCGTGCAGCTCGTTCGTCCACGCGCGCAGCTCGGGCTCGATGCCTTTGTGCGACCCCGACGGCAGCACGTGCATGGCGTCGTCGACGGTGGTGATGGGCAGCTTGCGGTCTCGCATCAACTGCCACTCCAGAACGCCCTCCACTTTCGCCCCGCGATCGATCCGGCGGCGTGGCCCGTACGCCCAGTCGGGCGGAATGAGCGGTCGCCCGGTGTCGGCGGTGAAGTCGTCGATGGCGTCGAGCGGCCGGTCTCGCAGGTAGAACGTCGCCGCGAGCGCCGTGTCGTTCGCGACGAGTCGCACCGTGCCCGGCTCGTCAGGCACCGTGCCGAAGTGCACCGTGTTGCGGAAGTCGCTGTCGAGCCACACCGAGACGCCGTGCGTGGAGTGGAAGAACGGCACCGGGAAGTACGTCATCGAAGGGCCGTTCGGGTACGGGTTCGTGTCGGAGACTCCTGCGTCTTCTCCCGCGCCGAGCCCACCCTCTTCCGGCCACGAGTAGAGCGAGAAGCCGAGGTGGTCGAACGTCGCCGTGCGCTGGCCCATGCCGAAGTAGTGCGCGCCGTCGGGAATCACGAATGCGAGCCCCGAGGTGTTGCTGTTCTTGCCGTCGTTCGAGCGTTGCTCCCACCGCACGCGCGAGCCGTCGACCTTCAGCACGAGCGAGACAGCGCCCAGCGCGTCTTTGAAGCTCAACGTCACCGACTTCGCGTCGCTCGCTTCGATGACGCCGGTGTCGAAGGTGCGCCACGGCCGTTCACGAGCGCGGTAGCCGTCCCACCCCGGCACCAACTGCGACTCGATGACGAAGGTGTCGAGGGTGACACGCGGGCCGTGCTTCAGCTCGAGGCGGGTGACGCCATCGGCACCGACTGCCTTCAACGAGAACGGAGCCGCCACCACGTCGACAGTGAAGCCGTCTCCAGTCAGGCGAGCCGAGGTCGGCGCTGCTTTCGGGCAACCGACCAGAGCGAAGACGAGAAGCCACCAGGTGCGCATCGGGGCCGTCTATCGCAGGCGCCGACGCCCTCACCCTCGGGTTTTCAGACGGCGCGTTTCCCAAGGCACGGAGCCTCTGGCGTCACCAGAACGCTCGCCAGCCTCGGGAATCTCAGACGAGGCTGCGCAGCTTCGCGGCGGCCTTCTTGAAGTTCACCCCTTCGGTGGAACCCGGAGGCCACATCGAGTTCGCAGCACGGCCGATGAGCTTCGCCAGTGCGGCGTCGGGTTTCCCATTCGCCTTGACGAATTGCCCCACGGCACGCGCGACGAACTCGGGCGGCAGCACCATGCACTCCTTCACCACGCCTTCGAGCACGTGAACGAGGTTCTCACGGGTCCACGGCAGCACCTGCGCTCCACGCACCGCGCCGTGCACGTAGTACCAGGCGAGCCAATCGCCGTTGCCGCGGCGTTTGCGAATCACCGGGTCGCGATCGACGAAGTGCAACACCGCCGAGACCTTCTCTTCGGGGCTTGCTTTCGCCAGCGTCGAGAACGCCTTCGTCAGCTCGGTGGCCGTCGCGTTGCCGCTGACGAGCCGTACACACTCAGCCTCGAACGCCTTGAACTCGGTGCGATTCACGGAACGGAAAGGTAGACGGAAAAGGCGCTGGAAAAGCAGTGTCGATTCGTCTCGGGCTCGATCGTCGTGAGGCTGAAGTGCCCACCTCACTGGAGAACACCCATGAAATACCTCGTGCTCATCTTTCAAGACGAACGCCTCGGCGCCGAGCTGGCGGCGAAGGAGCCAGCGTCCTTCAAGGCCATGGTGCAGGAGTTCGTCGGCTACGGCGCTGCGCTGAAGGCCGCGAACGTGCTCGTCGGCGCGAACGCGCTGCAGCCCAGCAGCACCGCCACCACCGTTCGAATCAGGAACGGAAAGACGACACATACCGACGGGCCGTTCGCCGAGACCAGGGAGCAGCTCGGCGGCTACTACCTGCTCGACGTGCCCAACCTCGACGAGGCGCTGAAGTGGGCGGCGAAGTGCCCGGGCGCGAAGTGGGGCTCCATCGAGGTGCGCCCCGTCGCGGGGAATTGACCGGCGTGCACGGCGCGGCTTGAACGGTCGTCGTGACGTTCGAGCGCGTCTTCAAAGAAGAGTCCGGGCGCGTGCTGGCGACGCTGGTGCGCGTGACGGGCGACCTCGAGCGCGCGGAGGACGCGTTTCATGACGCCTGCGTGAAGGCGCTCGAGACCTGGCCGACGCGCGGTGTTCCCGAACAGCCGGGCGCGTGGCTCACCACCGTCGCGAAGAACGCTGCGCTCGATGCGCTTCGCCGAAGCGCGAAAGACCCCGCGCAGGCCTCGCTCGACGACGCGCTCGAAGCGGGCACGGCGCCAACCATCGACGAGGCACGCCTCGACACCGGGCTCGAAGACGACCAACTGCGGTTGCTCTTCACCTGTTGTCACCCCGCACTGGCGCCACAGAGTCAGGTCGCGCTCACGCTGCGAACGCTCGGAGGCTTGTCGACGCCAGAGATCGCGCGCGCGTTTCACGAAGCCGAAGCCACCACGGCGCAGCGGCTGGTTCGCGCGAAGGGGAAGATTCGCGACGCAGGTATTCCGTACGTGGTGCCATCGAAGGAGGCGTTGCCCGAACGGCTCGAGGCCGTGCTGTCGGTCGTCTACCTGGTGTTCAACGAGGGCTACACCGCCACCGAGGGCCCCTCGTTGATGCGCTTCGATCTCTGCGCCGAGGCGATTCGGCTCGGGCGCTGGCTGGCACGGGTGTTCCCGTCGAACGCCGAGGTGCTCGGGCTGGTCGCCTTGATGCTGCTCCAGGACTCGCGGCGCGAGGCACGCGTCGACGCGGCGGGCGATCTCGTCGTGCTCGAGGAGCAGGACCGCTCGAAGTGGGACCAGGCGGAGATCGCCGAAGGCCTCGCGGTGCTCGACCACGTGCTCGGGCTGCGAAGCCCGGGGCCGTATCAACTGCAGGCCGCGATCGCCGCGCTCCACGCCCAGGCGAAGACGGCCGGCGAGACCGACTGGCCACAGATCGCCCTGCTGTACGAAGGGTTGTGGCAGCGCGTGCCCACGCCAACCATCGCGCTCAACCGCGCCGTCGCCATCGGCCTCGCGTCGGAGAACGAAGCGGGCCTCGAAGCGCTGGCGCGCATCGACCCCTCGACGCTCGAACACTCCCACCTGCTCGACGCGGCGCGCGCCGACTTCTTGAGACGTGAAGGCCGGCTCGACGACGCACGAGCGGCCTACGAAGCCGCGCGGAGCAAGGCGAAGAACGCCGCCGAGGTGCGCTTCCTCGAGCGCCGGTTGCGCGAGCTGCAGACGGCCACCCAGGGCTGACTGGCAGGCGCACGGCCAGCCGGCTACGCCTCGTTGAGCTCGACCATCGCCGCGCAGGAGTCACAGTTGAACCGCGCCGGCCACCCACCGATGCCTTCGGGAATCGTCACGTTCTTCTGACACCGCGGGCACGGCAGATCGACCTGCGAGAACAGCACGCGGTCTTGCCACGACATGATGGCGATGATGGGCCCCAGCACGAACGCGATGGGAAACAGGCACAGGTGAATGTGTGGCGCGGGGAAGACGATGAGCGCCGCGTTCCCCACGAGCAGCAGGCTGCCCATCACCACGAGGCTGCGTTTCGCCGCGCGCCAGAGCCGCTCCACCAGGTTCAGGTGCCGAATCGGCAAGATGGAGACGAGCTCGGGGCGGCGCCGCTCCATGATGCCCACGCGAACGGGGGTCGGCTGGGTGTTCTTCATGCCCCTCTCCTGCTCACGTCGTCAGCGAAACGCCGTGAAAAGCGTACGGCTGGAGGGGTACCTCGACGCGGGCGAGCGGGCCCTTCGAGAGCGCGTGCGGGTCGAGTACGAGCAGGTGCGTCTTGCCGCGCGGCGGGTCTGAGACGCAGCAGAGCAGGTGCCCGTCTTTCGGCCCGGCGCCCGGGGTCGGCACGAAGAGCGGCTCTCCCACGAAGGTGTCGCCCGTCGTCGTCCACACCTGCTCGGGGCGTTCGAGGTCGTCGAGATCGAGGCTCATCACCGAGTCGAACGGGTCGGAGTGCGTGAGATCGGCCCGCGTCGCCGCCACCAGGAACGGCGCCTTCACGCCATCGAGGTCGGGGTGCACGCGGGGAAAGTCGACGCCGTGCACCGACAGCTGCTTCACCGTCGACGTGCGCGTCTTCGGGTCGAGCGTCAGCCGCAGCAGGCGTTGGGGCTTGCGCTCGTCTGGGAGCGTCGGGTCGAGCGGCCCGGTCTGTCCCGTGAAGCCGAACTCCTGCCCAAAGGTGAAGTCCTCGAAGGCACAGACGTCGAGCACCACCGCGTCGCCGTCGTCGAAGGCCTGCCCGTAGTGCACCGCGAACACCGGCGCCTGCGTCGTCACCAGAATCGGCTCACCCGTCGTCACGCCGCGCGCGTCGGCGGCCGGCCGGCGAACGAGCACGATGGCGCGCGCCTTGTCCTTCGCCGTCGACAACATGTCCATCAGGGTGGCGTTGCCGCGGGTCATCGAGAAGTAGGTGAGCACGTTCACCGAGAGCGGGTTGAGCGCGAGCACGTAGAACTTCTCGGTGATGACGAAGTCGTGCACGAACGACGCGACCTCCATCGGGACCTCGACCGCCGTGCGCTGCACGAAGTCGGGGCCGATCTCACGGAAGACGAGCGAGCTGACCCGGCCCGGCCGCGGAGACACGCCCACCATCACGTTGCGCCTGCGATCGAGCCGCGTGTGCGCGAGGAAGGCCTCGTTCTCTTGCAGCACGCCGAACGTCTCAGGGCCCACGGTGGCGAGCGTCGACGGCTCGAGGGCGTGAGGCGCTCCACCTTCCCAGCCGGCGAGCAGCTTTCCGCCGAAGGGCGTGAGCGTGGTGTTGGCGACGTTCTTCACCTGGGGCGCTTCGCGGTTCTTCGCCGAGCCGCCGTCCTCCGCCGGGTCGAAGGGCAACGTCATGATGCCGCGATGCACGAGGTGACCGGCGGCCTTCTCGGCGCGGTAGGCGACGGTGTCGACGAAGCGGGAGGTGAACTTCACACCGCCGTCGGGTTGGAACGCGAAGTCGCGAACGTAGCCATGACCATCGAACGGGTGCGCGAGCCGGCCGCCGAGCTTGAGCATCGCCGGGCCGTTCCACAACGCTCTCGTGCCGCGGAGCGCGTCGGGAATCACCCCGTCGACGCTCGAGGCGGCGATGGCCAACGACACCTCTTCGGCGTTCGCGGTGAGCGCCTGGTTCCACGAGGCGGTGCGGGGAGAATCGGCGATCACGCGCGTGGGTCTCGTGGTCACGCACGCGGGCGTCAGCAGCGCGGTCGCGCCGAGGCGCAGCAGGTCTCGTCGGGTCGTCATGTTCAGGCTCCCTGGCCGAAGGTCAGCGTCTGGTCGCACGTCTTCGCGTCGCCCTGCTTCGGGTCGAGGAAGACGACGCGCACGGTGTTCGTGTTGGGGTCGAAGGTGAGCGTCGTCGCCTGGAACGCGCCCGACGCGTAGAGGAACTGGGAGGTCGGAAAGAAGTCGCCGCGGTTCGCCTCGTTGCCCGGCTCGAGCACGATGGTGATGGGGTTCACGTTGCCAGCGGGGCCGACGCAGACCTCGAAGAACTTCCGCCGCGCTCCCATCGCCTCGACGCGGTGAATCGTGCCGACGTGAATGTCACCGCTCAGGTACCAGACGTTCTCGAGGCCTTTGGCGTCGATGAATGACAGCAGCTGCTCTCGCTGAAGCTGCCAGCCCTGCCAGCGATCGTTGCGTGATGGCCACGACGCCTCGGGGAAGTTGGCGATGGGCACCGACGTGAGCACCACCTTGAAGTGGCACGGGCTGCTCTCGAGGCCGGCCTTGAGCCAGTCGAGCTGCGCAGGAGAGACGAACTGCTCCTGCGGCGTGGTGCGGGTGCTGCCCAGGCGTTCGGTGCGCAGGTCGAGCACGAAGAACTCGGCCGTGAGCCCCCAGCGGTACGAGCGCCAGACGTTGCCCGCTTCGACTGGCAGCGTCTCTTTGAAGCTGGTCATCGCGCCGACGACGAGGCCACTGCCGAGGCCCTCACGCTCGACGTCGATGTTGTTCGCGAACTCGTGGTCGTCCCAGGTGAAGTAGCCGCCAGCGCTCGGCATCAACGCGCGGTACCCGGGATCTCTGAGCTGCTCGCGCCACTTCACGCGATAGGTCGCGAGGTCGGTCGCGCCGTCGTTGTACGAGACGTCTCCGAGGTGCAGCCACAGATCGATCGGCTGCTTCGCGAGCGTCTCGAGCGGCTTGAACGGGCGGTACTTGTACGAGGCGCAGCTCGTGGCGCCGACGGTGAGCGGCTCTCTCCAGTCGTCGGGGAAGGCGGTGCGTACGCGGCCGACCTGCGAGCGCGTCGTGAGGTCTTCCGAGAAGAACGCGTACGAGTACCAGGTCGCCGGAGCGAGCCCTGTGGCGCGCAGCTTCACGTTGCCGTGGTCGGGCACGTCGGCGGTCGTCTCTGACACGAGCGCCACCTCGGTCTCGCTGCCGACGTCGCGCCAGACGCGCAGCTTCACCCTGGTGGGGCCCTCCACGCGCGTCCACAGCAGCACGGAGTCTTTCGCCATCGCGCCCGCGCTCACCGTCTGGGGGAACGAGGTCTCGCTGTACGTCGCCGACGGCGCCAGCACGCGTTTGGCGTTGTCGAAGGGCTGCGGGTCGAGCGTGCGCGGGCCGGCGTCAGGGGTGTTGGTGACGGGCGGGCAGGCTTGCACGGCGACGAGCGATGCGCCGGCGACGAGGACTTCACGACGGGTGGCCATGGGCGCGTCTTACTGGTTCATGCGCTCGTTCGTCGCGGTCGACGGGTTTCGCAGCTGACGCATTCGTCACGGTCAACGAGCCCCAGAACGACGACGGCGGCGCCGACGAACCCGTCAGCACCGCCGCGTGACGACTGCACTGGGGCCGGTCAGATGACGTGCGAGAACAGGTTCCAGAACTTGCCGGTGATGATCTGCATCTTCGAGATGTCTTCGACCTTCATCGGCTTCGACTTCGCGATGTCGGGCGTGAAGAGGCGATCGATCGTGTCCTTCGCGAACTTCTCGTCCTCGACGTTCACGTTCATCTCGTACACATGGTACAGCGCGACGTCGTCGAGGTTCGACGAGCCCGTGGTGGTGAACTTGCCGTCGGTCACCATCACCTTGTCGTGGTTGAAGCCCGGGTACTCGTAGATCTTCACGCCAGCGTTCAGCATCTCGGGGTACTTCTGGCGCGCGGCCATGTGGCTGAAGCCGTGGTCAGACTCGCCCGGCAGCACGACGTGCACGTCGACGCCACGCTTGGCGGCCGCGATGAGCGCGTTCTGAATGTCGGGGTTGGTGCAGTACGGGTTCTCGATGTGAATGCTCTTCGTCGCGGTGTTGATGCGATCGAGGTACGTCTGGAGGATCGCGCGGTTCTCACCGGGAATGTGCTGCACGGTGGTGATCTTCTGGTTCCCCGGCGCCTCGCCCGGCTTGTACTCGGGGAAGTAGCGGGCCTTCACCGACGCGTCGTCGCCCTCGATCTTGCCGCCGAGGTGCATCCACGCGCTCATCCACTCGCTCTGCATCTGCTTCACGACGTCGCCTTCGGCCTTCACCATCACGTCGTGGTACTGGTTCAGATAGTGCTCGCCGACGTTCATGCCGCCGGTGAAGCCCGTCTTGCCGTCGACCACGACGATCTTGCGGTGGTCGGGGTGGTTCATGATCTGGCTGTCACGCGTGACGTCGACGACGTGGTTCGACCGGGTCTCGATGCCGGCGTCCTGCAGCTTCTTGAGCAGCTTGTTCGAGCCCGACATGGGG
>JAEUJR010000912.1 GCA_016793585.1 Archangium sp. | reverse complement strand
TTCCTCTTTGACCAGGCCTCAGTCGTCATCGGGCGCACGCCAGAGTGCGACGTGATTCTCTACGACGCGGGCGTCTCGCGTCGGCATGCGCGCATCTTCGACGAGGGCGCAGGCTTTCACATCGAAGACCTCGGCTCGTCGAACGGCACCATCGTCAACGGCAGCAAGATCGGCAAGCAGGCCCTCAAGGACGGCGACAGCATCACGCTGGGCCCGGTGAAGTTCACCTTCGCAGGCGTCGCTGGTGATTCGCCCGAAGAGCCCGCGACCGACGTGCCGCAAGAGGCCGGGCAGCACACCCGTGTCGTGAACGCCTCCGAGCTCAAGCGCTCCCGCAACAAGGGCGTCGCGATGCTGCCGAAGAACGTGAACACCGGAGAGCGCGAGAAGATCGAACGGCGCTCGACGACGGTGATGCCGGCGCTGACCGGGCCCAGGCCGAGCGCTCCCAAGGTTCCGCGCGCCAGCCGGCCCAGTGGGCCCAACGCCCTGCTCAAGCCCAACGCAGCCGCGTTGCCCGCGCCCGAGAGCGAGAGTGAGAGCGGGCTCGAGCAGGTGAAGATCGGTGGCGCGGCGCAGGAGCAGCGCCTGTCTGCGGCCGAGCGCGCGCGCCTCAAGCGTGGTGGTGCCGTCGGCGCCGCGAAGCTGTTCTGGATCGAGGCCTCACGCCCGAAGCGCATCGCCGTCGCGGGCGGTGGCGGGCTCTTTCTGTTGATGGTGCTCGCGCTCTTCGTCTCGGTGTTGTTGCCGGAAGAGACGAAGAAGAAGCGGCCCGAGGCGACCGAGGTCACCGACGAGCCCATCGACCAGAGCTACGGCCTCGGTGAAGGCGTCTCGTACGAGCGCGTCGACCAGAAGGAGTTCGACTTTCAGGTGAAGTCGCCGGTCGACGTGATGGTGGTGCTGCACTACCAGTGCTCGGATCTCTCGGAGAACGAGCTGAACGTGACCGTGAACGGCGTCGACATGGGCTTCGCGCCGCCCGACACGCTGGCCGTCAACGAGCGCACCGTCGAGCTGTTGATTCCCTCGAAGCACATCAAGCGCAACGAGGTGAACACGGTGATCTTCGACAACATGAAGAACCCGCCCGAGAAGGACCCGTGGCGCCTCTGGAACGTGTGGATCGAAGTGACCGTGCTGCCCGAGAAGGACCCGGCGGGCCTGAAGGCCGACGCGAACGAGCGCTTCAAGCGCGGCGAGCAGAAGTGGGACCAACGCGACATCGGCTCGGCCAACCGCTGGGAGGCGTACAAGGCCTTCCGCGAGGCGTGGCTGACGTACGAGGCGCTCGACCCCGATCAGCGCGGGCCCATCTACCAGCTGTCGCGCGACAAGATGAACGAGGCGAGGCGCGAGCTCGACCTGCAGTGCAACAAGCTGCTGATGCAGGCGCGCGGCGAGTTCAGCCAGGGCAAATACGAAGCGGCCTCGGCGACGCTCGACTGGGTCGAGAAGTTCTTCCCCACCAAGGCGCACCCCTGCCAGCTCCGCGCCATGCAGGAGCGGGCCGAGCTCGCCTCGACGCTGGAGTAGTTCATGACGCGCAGAGATCTCGTGGTCGTCGCCCTGCTGACCATCTTCACGTGCGGCATCTACGGCCTGTACTGGCAGTACAAGACGACCGAAGAGCTGAAGACCGTCTCGCGCAAAGACCTGAACGCCGGGCTCGAGCTGCTGCTGACCCTCGTCACCTGCGGCATCTTCGGCATCTACGCCCACTATCGAAACGCGCAGATCGTCACCGAGCAGATGAAGGCGCTCCGTGGCAGCCACGAAGACAAGTCGATGGTGATTCTGGCGCTCGACGTCGCGAGCCTCGTCGTCGGCGTGACGTGGGTGGTGGCCGTGGTGATTCTGCAGGACGAGCTGAACAAGCTCGCCGAGGCCGGAACCGGCGTGCAGCCGCTCGACCCTCAGCGGGTTGGCTGACCTTTCAGAACCTGAAGACGACGGCGCCGGTGGGTGGCGGCTCGGCCCTGCCCCACTCGAAGGCGATGAGCGTGCCCACCGACGGCAACGCCCAGAGCAGCCCGAGCCCGATGAGGTAGCCGGCTCCGGGGAGTGTGGCGAGCGGCAGGCCGATGAGCAGACCCGCGACGAGCCCGAGCAGCGCGCCGATGACGCTGCGGCCGGTGCCGCCGTCGGCGCCGAGCAGGTGGCCCGCGACGATGACGGCGATGGGCGCGAGCACCGCTCCGATGATGGTCGCCGAGAGCACGCCGCCGAAGAAGCCGACGAATGACTGGAGCGCGGTGAAACCAGCGTAGGCGGCGAAGGGGAGCACGACGCCACCGCCCACGACGACAGCGCTCTCGGTGAGCAATCGAGCGGAGCGCGTGGGCTTCGCAGCCTCGAGCGAGACGGCCTTCGGCGCATCGGCCTGCGAGAGCTTGGGTGAAGCAGCCTGAGTGACGTTCGGTCCGTCGTCCGTGAGCGCAGGCGCGCTTTGCACTTCGGCGCCAGCGAGGCCGGGCAACGTCAGGAGCAGCACGACGACTTCAGCGCGAAGCACGGGTCACCTCGAGCGTGGTGAGCAGGTCTGACTCCAGGAAGCTGCGCGCGGTCTGATCATCCTGCAGGCGCCAGCGGAAGAACGCGGCCATCGCTCCGCCGGTCACACGACGGGTCTCGGCGCGGTTGGGCCCTTCGAAGCAGAGCCCGCCCGAGGTCGTGTCGGCGTCGAGCATGTCGGCGTGGCCCTGCCCCTTCACGACCAGCAGCGTCGTCGGCGGCGTCGTGCGATCGAAGAAGTGCTGAAAGTTGTCGCCTTCGGGCGCGCAGCTGCCGCCCTTCTCCATGCCGATGATGAGTGAGGGCGGCGCGCTGTCGAGCGGACCGGGCACCGACTCCGGTTGTGCAGAGAGGAGCGGTCCACCCTTCCCGTCGACCGGGTCGACACCGACGACTCCGCGCGTGACGTACTTCTCCTGCGCGGTGAGCCACCAGGTGACCTTGCCGCCGCGAGAATGTCCGGCGACACCGATGGGACGCGGATCAGCAGCGCTGCCCATGATGGTCGCCGCGTTCAGGTGCGCCCACTCGGCGACGCGACGCGCAGCCCTCGCTTCGTCGGGAGCACCTTCTTTTCCCAGCGGCACACCATCGGCTGGGTACATCTGCGGCGCGACGACGACGAACCCGTGCGAGGCGAGGTGGGTGAGGATCTCGTCATAGCTGCGACGGTCGCTGAGAAAGCCGTGCTGGAACTGAACGACGGGGTACGTGCCCTTCGTGACGGGCGCGGTGAGGCGCACAGGCTTCGGCGCTCCGAGCTCGCCTTCTTTCAGGTCGCGTTGAACGACCTCGAGCGGGCCGGGGAGAAAGGGATCTCCTCGCGAGACGAAGACCACTCCGGGCGTCGTCGGCTCGGGAGGCGCGGTCACCGCCGGGCCGCAGCCGAGGAGGAAGGAGAGGAAGAGGTACCGCATGCGGCTTCTCATTCACCCCTCGTCTGCGGGCCGCAAGCCGAACTGCTGCTCTCTGAGAGCGTGGGCTCCGAAGCCTCGAGCGAGTTCAGGCAACGATGAATGGCACCGCGACTGAGCCCCCAGCGACCAGCGCGGAGGACGGGAGGGCCCCCACGCCCATGTTCGCTGGAGGACACCAGACGTCCGCCGCCGGACACGTTTTCATGTCCGCTGGAGGACACCGTGCGTCCCCGAGCGGACATGCTCGAGATGCCGCCGCCCATCGAGGCTCGGTCGCCGCGAATTCCACGCGCCCATCACCACTTCGGGCTTCGGGCGCCCTTCGACACCACCCTCACCCTGAGCCTCACCGCACGGCTCACGTCTTTCGTTGCGATCTCCGCCCCACGGCGGAATAACGCACCCCGCCATGGCCCAGATCGACACCTTCAAGACCCGCACGAAGCTCACCGTTGGTGGAGTCCCCTACGACACGTTCTCGCTGAAGCTGCTCGCGAAGCAGTTCCCCAGCATCGAGAAGCTGCCGTTCTCGCTCAAGGTGCTGCTCGAGAACCTGCTCCGCACCGAAGACGGCCGCGTCGTGAAGAGCGACCACGTCGAGGCGCTCACGAAGTGGAACCCCAAGGCCGAGCCCGACACCGAGATCTCCTTCACGCCCGCGCGCGTGCTGCTGCAGGACTTCACCGGCGTGCCCGTCGTCGTCGACCTCGCCGTCATGCGTGAAGCGCTCGCCTCGATGGGCGGCAACCCGCAGAAGGTGAACCCGCTCTGCCCGCTCGACCTCGTCATCGACCACTCGGTCATGATCGACAAGTTCGGCTCGAAGTCGGCCTTCTCCGAGAACGTCGACATCGAGTTCGAGCGCAACACCGAGCGCTACGCCTTCCTCAAGTGGGGCCAGAAGGCGCTCAAGAACTTCCGCGCCGTGCCGCCCGGCACCGGCATCTGCCACCAGGTCAACCTCGAGTACCTCGCGCAGGGCATCTTCAAGTCGGCCGAAGGCGCGCTCTACCCCGACACGCTCGTCGGCACCGACTCGCACACCACGATGATCAACGGGCTCGGCGTCGTCGGCTGGGGCGTCGGTGGCATCGAGGCCGAAGCCGCCATGCTCGGCCAGCCCATCACCATGCTGATTCCGCAGGTGGTCGGCTTCAAGCTCACCGGCAAGCTCGCTCCCGGAGCGACGGCCACCGACCTCGTGCTGACCGCGACGCAGATGCTCCGCAAGAAGGGCGTCGTCGG
>JAEUJR010000888.1 GCA_016793585.1 Archangium sp. | reverse complement strand
GCCGGCGTCTCGACGCTCGCGTACTCGATGACGTTCATGAACGTGGCGCCGACGAACGCGGTGTTGATGTTCGGAGCTCCCGCGGGTCGCAGCGTGTTCAACATCGTTCCGCTGAACGACGGCGGTGTGATGAGCCCCTTTGCCGGCTCGGTTCGGCTCTCGCGGAGCCAGGCCGAGGCGGTCTCGGCGTTCCGTTCCTCGATCGTCCTCACGTCGGCCACGCAGCCGCTCGGAGAGCTTCGCGGGCAGATCATTCCGCGTGGGGCGTTCATCGGCTTCACGCAGTTCACGAAGACGGGCGGCGGCTACGGCGGTGGCGGCCAGCTCGTGCTCGAGGTCGATGGTGGCTTCATTCCGGTCGCGGGTTCGTACGAGCTGAACTGGACCGAGAGCGGCCCAGTGGCGAGCGCGTCGGTGAGCCAGGGCGGTACTGGAGCTCCGATTCTTCAGCTGCCGCTCAACGCGACCGCGACCGGTTCGGCGGGAACGTTCGACCCGTTGACGCTGCTCTTCATGCTGCGCGATGCCGGCGTGTACGTGACGGGTTCGAGCGCCGACGGCGGCGAAGTCTTCCGCGGCGACTTGAGCCTCTCGCTGCGCTGATCACAGCGTGACGAAGATCCTCCGACGCTCGAGCGCGATCGCGATCAGGTGCAGCACCAGCGCGTACGCGACGAACTGAACGATCGCCTGACCGACGCCCGCCTCGAAGTGCCACCACCGCGCTTCGGGAACGAGGAACGCGCCGAGCAGCACGAGATGCGCGCAGTACATGACGAGCGGGTTCTTGCCCCACGCGAGCAGAAACGCCGGTGCGCGAACGCGCCGCATAAGCAGGAAGACGATCACCGCGGCTCCGAACGTCACCAGCACGAACGGAATCGACATGCGGTGTTTGCTCAGCGGAATCACGAACGACAACGCCACACCCGCGATGAGCGAGATCACTCCGCCGACACCGACCTTCCCGCTCGGCAACACGTCACCCACCACCGTCGCGAGCATCAACAACGCCGACCACGACAACACGCCCGGCAACCCCGCCTGCGGAGACGCGAGCACCTGCTCGAGCCACATCGTCTCGAGGCCCCACTGATACCCGACGAGCAACACCACCGCCGCGCCGAGCCGGAACACCGGCCTCACGAACACGAACGGAGCCACGACCATCGACGCCGCGCCGATCGCTTGCAGCGTGCCCCACTGAATGCCCTTCGCGTTGAACCCGTAGCTCGTCTCTCCAAGACTGAAGAGCGCTCCCAACCCGATCAACGCGAGCCCGCGGCGCAGCACGTGCTCGACCGTCGCCTGGCCTCCCGATTTCTCGAACCGCCGCCGCAGCGAACCCGGCATCGTCAACCCGATCGCGAACATGAAGAACGGCGCGACGAAATCGATCACGGTCAAGCCAACATCCGGAGCGTGCTTCAGCCACGGGGGCACCACGGCGATGTGCTCCAGGTAATTCGCCGGCACCATCATCACGATGGCCAGACCGCGGAACGCATCGATCGACTCGTCGCGCTGAGTCACTTGCCTCGCGTACCACACGCTGACAGCACCGTTGCCGCGCACGAACCGATGTGGTGAGTCGCGCGCATGTCAGACGAGGCGTTGGCGCGACTGGTTTCCCTGCGGCACGGCAACCCCCACTCGCTGCTCGGAGCCCACCCCACTCCCACCGACGTCTTCGTGCGCGTGTTCCGCCCCGAGGCGTTCCGCGTCGAGATCGAAGCGCTCGGCAAGAAGTTCTCGCTCAAGCCGCGCCCCGACTTCCCCGGCGTCTTCGAAGGCCGTCTGCCGACGACAGAAGTCCCGCAGTACCTCGTGCACGTCGACTACGCGGGCGGCGCGGCGTTCACGCTCCGCGACCCGTACGCGTTCACGCCCACGCTGGGTGAAGCCGATCTCCACTTCGTCGGAGAAGGCACGCACCGCCGCCTGTGGGAACGCCTCGGCGCGCACCCGATGCAGCACCAGGGCGTGTTCGGCACTGCGTTCGTGGTCTGGGCTCCGAACGCCGAAGGCGTCAGCGTCGTCGGCGACTTCAACGGCTGGGACGGTCGGCTGAACCCGATGCGCTCCATGGGCCAGAGCGGCCTCTGGGAGCTCTTCATTCCCGAGGTGAACGAGGGCACGCGCTACAAGTA
>JAEUJR010000856.1 GCA_016793585.1 Archangium sp. | reverse complement strand
TGGCTTGCGCTCAGGTGGCTGCGCCGCGGGCCTGACCTCGGCTTGGTCCTGGCGCTCGTGCTGTGGATGGTGATCGGCTTCGCGCAGCCGGTCTCGCGTCTCGGCCTGATCTTGTCTGCGTGAGCGTTACTTCCGGGGCTTCTTCGCGGGCTTCGCAGGCGCACCTGCATCGGGCACTTCGACCACACCCGCATCGACGACTGGCATCGGCAGGCCATGCCCGGGAGCGATCAGCTTCGGCAGGTACTTCTCGAGATCGAAGTGCGGCGAGTTCTCGCGGTCGTGACACGTCACGCAGGTCGTCGCGTCTTTCGGGACGAAGATGGTCGTCTTCATCGGCAGGCTCAGGTGCGAGCTGCCCGGCCCGTGACACGATTCACAGCCGACCTGGGTTCTGCCCTCGACCTGATCGAGCCGGCACACGCCGCCGCGCTCTTTCCAGCCCGTGAGGTGACACGCCACGCAGTCGAGGTGGTTGTTCTTTCCCTCGGCGACCAGCACGTCGTGCGCCTTCGCGTGCTTCGTCTGCTTCCACGCGTCGAACGCTGCGGGGTGGCAGGCGCGGCAGAGCTCAGTGCCGACGTACGAGGGCTTTCCAGGTTCAGGCGCTTCGCACTCGACGCCGTGCTCCTTCGCCCAGGCGAGGTTCGCTTCTCCGACGTCGCGGTCGTAGGCCTTCAGCAGCTCGGTCGCTGCAGGCAGCTTCTCGAACGAGGTCTCGAGCGGCACGATGCGCGCCGACGCCGCGCTGCCGGTCGTCGGCACGGGCACCTGCTCTGCTGCCAGCGCTTCACGCCGCGCGATCACCTCTTCGAGCTTCGCCTTCTTGAGCGCCTTCAGCTCGTCGCCGAGCGACGGGTCGTTCACCTGCGCGCGGAGCAGCTCAATGCGTTGCCCGAGCGCCTCGACCTCGCGCTGCGTCTCGCTTGGGCTCTTCAGCCACTGCACGTTGCCGCCGCGACGCAGGAACAGGTCGACGCGGAGCAGGGAGCGCCCCTTGCTCTGCAGCTGCACGACCGGCACGCGCGTCATCACGAGCCGGTTCGACTCAGTGGAGATCGCGTCACGCCCGCGGGTCGCGAGCAGCAGGTCGAGCTCGAGCCCTTCACGTTGGGAGAAGCGCAGCGCCTCGTCGACTGGCCCTTCGAACAGCCCCACGATCACGCTGGCCTTCGCCGCCCGGGCCTGCGCCGCAAGGGTGAACAAGGTGTCGCCGTTCGCCGAGCTGATCACCACGACCTGGTGACCTGCGAGCTCGAAGGACTTCATGGTGTCTGATGGAAGCGCTGGCAGCGCGAGCGAGGTACGGAACCCGGCGCCACGCGCGTCATCGAGCGGTCCGTTCACCTTCGCGCCCAGCCCCATCAACGTCATCGCCTGGCCGAGCGTCCTGGCCTTGCGCTCCTGCTGCAGGACGGCGTCGGGCGCGATCGTCGCAGTGCCGAAGAGGGCATTGCCCGTGTCGAGGAGCAGCACCGGCTTGCCGCTCTTGCGCGCCTCGGCGACCTGAAACGCCGCGCGATCGATGCCGCCGCGCATGCTCTCGGAGCACCCGCACGGGCCGAGGTAGCCCTCGAGCTCGGAGGTGAAGAAGAGCGTCGCTTCCGTCGCGGGGCCAGCGGGAGGCTCGGGGCGCACGTCACGGTTGCACGACAACACCAGCATCGCGGCGACCGTCAGCAACCTCATCACGTCACCAGATGATGCTCTCGACCAGCTCATCGACCTTCTCGCCGAGCGCGTCGAGGCCGTGCGCTTTCGAGAGGAACCCATCGGCGCCGACCTGCTGCGCCAGCTCGGCCAGCTCGTCGTCGTTCAGCGAGCTGAACAGCACGATGGGGATGTCTTGCGTCTGGTACTCGTTCTTCAGCGTGCGGCAGATGTCGGTGCCACGCGCCTCGGGCATGTGAATGTCGGTGAGGATCAAGTCGGGCTTGAAGTCCTTCAGCATGCGCTCGAACTCGACCAGGGTGGTCGTCGCCTGAACGTCGTAGCCGCGCTGTTCGAGCACGGCCTTCTCCATCTGGAGCGTGATCTCACTGTCGTCGATCAGCAGGATGCGCTTGGCGGCCACGGGGTGGGTCCCATAGCACCGATCGACAGGGGCCCCAAACCATGTCAATGCAACTGGCGTGACGTCTCCAGTCTCTTCAGTGTCGTTCCAGGAGCTCGGGTTGAACGAGTCGCTGGTCTCGGCCGTGACCGCCCTCGGGTACACGGCTCCCACGCCCGTTCAGGCGGCCTGCATTCCTCCGCTGCTCGAGGGCCGCGACGTGCTCGGCCTCGCCGCGACCGGTACCGGCAAGACGGCGGCGTTCGCGCTGCCCATGGCCCAGCGGCTCGAACCCGGCGCGAACAAGCCCGGTCAGGTGCAGGGCCTGGTGCTGGCCCCCACCCGTGAGCTGGCGCTGCAGGTCAGCGAAGCCATCAAGAAGTACGGCAGCGGCCGGAAGATCTCGGTGCTGACGGTCTACGGCGGTGCAGACATCGTCGCGCAGATGAAGTCGCTGCGGCGCGGCGTGGACGTGGTGGTGGCGACGCCGGGCCGTGCGCTCGATCACCTGCGCCGCAAGTCGATGGATCTGTCGAAGGTGAAGATGGTGGTGCTCGACGAGGCCGACGAGATGCTCGACCTCGGCTTCGCGGAAGACCTCGAGGCCATTCTCTCGGAGCTGCCCGAGAAGCGTCAGACGGCGCTGTTCTCGGCCACGCTCGCGCCCCGCATCGCCACCCTCGGCGAGAAGCACCTCAAAGACCCCGTGCGCGTTCGCCTCGAGCGCAGCAAGGGTGACGACGCCGGCAAGCCCCGCATCGAGCAGCGCGGCTACATCGTCACGTTCCCGCAGAAGGCGGTCGCTCTGAAGCGCGTGCTCGAGCTCGACAAGCCCGAGAGCGCCATCATCTTCTGTCGCACGCGCGAAGACGTCGAAGGCCTCGGCCAGACGCTCGAGCGCAATGGGCACTCGGTCGCGACGCTGCACGGCGGCCTCTCGCAAGACGCGCGCGATCGCGTGATGAAGCGCTTCAAGAACAAGCAGGTGGCGTTGCTGGTGGCGACCGACGTCGCCGCGCGTGGCCTCGACGTCGATCACGTCTCGCACGTGGTGACCGTCGAGCTGCCGCACACCGTCGACACCTACGTGCACCGCATCGGCCGCACGGGCCGCGCTGGCCGCTCGGGCACCGCGATCTCGTTCGTGCTGCCCAAGGAGCGCTTCATCATCTCGCGCCTCGAGCAGGCCACGCAGGGCCGGCTCACGCTGCTGCCCGTGCCGACGATGGATTCCTTGCGCGAGCACCGCGTCACCCAGCTCGAGCAGGTTGTCAACGCTGCCCTCGGCAAGAAGCGGGCGCTCGACGCTGCCCGGGCCGTCGTCGCCAAGCTCACCACCGACAACGCCATCGAGAACATCGCTGCGGCCGCGTTGGTGGCGCTCTCAGAGGCCCTGCACCCGCCCTCCGAAGACGACGAGATCGAGATCCCCGCGCACGGCCCGAAGAAGGACAGCCGCACGCCCTTCTCGAAGGACCGTCCTGCCCGGTTCGACGCCCGCCCCGAGCGGAGCGAGCGACCAGCCCGTCCCGAGCGGCATGAACGCGCTGAACGCCCGGCTCGTCACGAGGCCGCAGAACGCCCGGCTCGCGCCTCCGCCCCGCGGACTCCGAAGGCGTCGGCGCCTCGGGTCTCCGATGAGGCGCCGAAGGCAAGCGCACCACGGACGCCTCGCCTGAGCGCGCCCCGCACCGAGCGCCCGGCCCGCATCGACGAGCGCCCACGTTCAGACTCGAAGTTCATCGAGCGCGCGACCCGGTTTGGTGATCGCCCCGAGCGGCCCGCCCGGTTCGGCGCCGACCGCCCGCAGCGTTTCCCAGGTGGCGGCGACGCGCGCCCCGAGAAGGCAGCTCCGAAGGCGCCCGTTCGCACATCTGGCGCGGCCATGGCGCGGCTCTTCTTCAGCATCGGCAAGGCCGCCGGCATTCGCCCGCAAGATCTCGTCGGCGCCATCGCGAACGAGGCAGGCATCGAGTCGAAGCAGATCGGCGCCATCGCCATCGGTGACCGGCACTCGTTCGTCGAGGTCGCCACCGACGTCGCCGATCAGGTCATCGCCACCATGCGCGAGTCGAAGATTCGCGGCCGCGCGGTGCACGTCGATCACGACCGTTCGTTCTCGCGCTGAGCCCACCGCTCCCCTGCATGTCCGGGCGGGTCGTGAAGAGCCTGACGATGCAGTCGTCACTCGCCTTGACGCGTCATTCCGCCGGGGTCTATGCGCGGTCAGCTTTCGCCGCGCTCATTTCAAGGGGTTGTCCACATGCGCAGGTTCATCGCCGTTCTCGTTCTCTCTGCCGCGCTCGTCTCGAGCGTCGCTCACGCCGACGTGAAGCTCGGCTACGTCGACCTGCAGCGCGCGCTGCTCGAGGTCTCTGAAGGCCAGGTCGCCAAGTCGAAGCTGAAGAACGAGATGGACAAGAAGAAGGCCGAGCTCGACGGCGAGCAGGCCAAGCTCACCGACGACAAGGCCGTGCTCGACAAGCAGGGCGCGATGATGAGCGAAGAGGTGCGCACGCAGAAGTTCACCGAGTGGCAGAAGCGCCTCTACGAGGTGATGCAGAAGGCCCAGAAGGTTCAGGTCGATCTGCAGGAGAAGGAGCGCACCGAGCTCAAGAAGATCTTCGAGAAGATGGACCCGATCATCGCAGCCATCGCGCAGCGTGAAGGCCTCACGATGGTGTTCGAGAAGACCGACTCGGGTCTCGTCTACGCGCCGCCCAGCCTCGATCTCACCAACGAGCTCGTGCGCACCTACAACGAGAAGTATCCCGCGAAGGTGAGCGCGGCGGCCACGGGCACCAAGGCGGCGGTCGCGCCGAAGCCGGGCCCGGTCGCGGCGCCTGCGCCCCCGAAGGACGCGCCGAAGCAGTGACCGCCGTCGAAAGACAGTCCGGGTCGGGCAAAGCCCGTCGTCTCTCCGAGCTCGCGGCCCTCGTCTCTGGCGAGGTGCTGGGTGATGCCTCGACGCTCATCTCGGGCGTCGCGGGGCTCGAGCAGGCGAAGGCGGGCCAGCTCTCGTTCTACGGAAACCAGAAGTACAAGAAGCAGCTCGGCGCCTCGGCCGCCACGGCGGTGCTGGTGCCGCGCGACAACGAGCCGTCAGACCGCGGCGTCGTCTACGTGCGCGTCGACAACCCGCACCTCGCGTTCGCGCGCATCGCCCAGGAGTTCGCTCCGAAGCGCACGTCCGTGCCGGGCGTCGCGACAGGCGCGCACGTCGATGGCTCCGCCGTCGTCGACCCCTCGGCCACCGTCATGGCAGGCGCCACCATCGCGTCGGGAGCGCGCATCGGAGCCCGCTCGGTCATCGGCCCGGGCTGTTACGTCGGGGAACGCGCTCGCATCGGTGACGACACCACCCTCGTCGCCAACGTCTCGGTGATGGAGGAGTGCGTCGTCGGTTCCCGCTGCCTCTTCCACTCCGGCGTCGTCATCGGCGCCGACGGCTTCGGGTTCGCGTTCGATCCCTCGGTGCCGGCGCACATCAAGATTCCGCAGACCGGCATCGTGCGCATCGAAGACGACGTCGAGATCGGCGCCAACAGCTGCGTCGATCGCGCCCCGACTGGCGAGACCGTCGTTGGCCACGGCAGCAAGATCGACAACCTCGTGCAGGTCGGCCACAACAGCGTCATCGGGCCGATGAGCATCCTCTGCGCGCAGGTCGGGCTCTCGGGCTCGACCGAGCTGGGCACCGGCGTCGTGCTGGCAGGGCAGGTGGGCGTCGCCGGCCACCTGCGCATTGGCGATCTCGCGAAGGTGGGCGCGCAGGCGGGCGTCATGAGTGACGTCGACGACGGCGCCACCGTGCTGGGCGCGCCGCAGATGCCCGCGAAGGACTTCATGCGCTCGACGGCTGTCTTCATGCGGCTGCCCGAGCTGTCGAAGCAGATCAGAGAACTTCAGCGTCGGCTC
>JAEUJR010000831.1 GCA_016793585.1 Archangium sp. | reverse complement strand
TGCGTGGGCAGCGGCGCCACTTCGACCTCTCCGCCGATGAGCGTGGTCGGCTGCTCGAGCAACACCGCGACGCCCGGGTGCGCGACGTCTTCGGTGCCGAGCACGTGCCGCGCTTCGTGCTTCGGGTCTCGTGTGAACTTCGAGTTCACGGAGAGCACGGCCCACTCGCGGCCTGCGTCGTCACAGAGCACCACCGACTCACCGACGTTCGGCGCGTCTTTCACCGCGAGCGTGATGGGCAACGGCCAGACGGTTCCATCGGGCAGGCGCATCGACTCCACGACAGAGCGATACGCAGCCTCGTTCATGAACCCCGTCAGCGGAGACAACGCGCCGACGGCGAGCAGCTCGAGGTCGTTGAGCGCCCGCGCGTCGACGGTGATTCGTTTGAGGCCCTTCGCTCGCGAGGCGAACTGCTCGTGCGAGACGAGGCGCTCCTGCAACACACCACCATGCGGCTGAGTCATGGCGGCGGAAGCTAGCCTCAGCGCTTAGAGCGCGCCCTTCTGATCGAGCACCCAGAGCGTCGCCGCGACGTCGGCCGGGCAGTCGTAGGTGCGCTGGGCGTCGCTCGCGGTGGCCCACGACGAGCCGCCCTTCTCGATCTTCCCGTTCTCGATGGTGGCCTGCGTGCTGCCGCCGATCTCCACGTACCACTTCGAGCCGCGCTTCACCGACTTGCCCTTCGTCGAGCCGCCCTTCTCGATGACGATCTCCGACGAGCCTTCCTTGTACGTGTACTGCGTGCTGCCGCTCTTCTCGACGCGGCCGCTGCTGCACTTGTAGTCGGCGGCGAAGGCGGGAACGGCGAGCGCGGCGACGAGGGCAATGACGAGCTTCTTCATGTGTGGGCTCCAGGGTGAGAGGTCAGCGCGAGCTTGACCCTGCTCCTCGAAGCCACGTGCAGAAATTGATTCGTTGCCTTCCTGGAGTGCCCGGTACGCTCCGCACATGAGGCGAGGCGTCACCATCGGGCTGTTGATTGCGCTGGCGGCGTGCAGCCAACCGCAGGTGTCTCGCGCCGAATACTGCGAACGACTGGGGCAGGAGCTGTGCGCGTTCTATCGGCGCTGTGGCCTCGCTGCTGCATACACGAGCTGCGCCGCGCTTCTCGCTCCCTCCAACCCGAAGCTGATCGCCGGAACGTGTTCGCTGCAGGGCCCGGCGTTCGAGGTCGCCGCCGTCGAAGCATGTCTCGGCGAGGTGCGGGACTGGGGCTGCGACGACCAGCCCAGGTCCATGTGCGACCCGGCGGCGCGAACGGTTGGCGCTCCGTGCACGAACAACTGTGCGCTCGGGCTCAGCTGTGTCGGGCCCTGCGGTCAGAAGAGGTGTGAACCAGCCTGCAGGGCCGGCGCCCCTGCTGACTGTGTTCCGAGTGGGGTGGGTGGCCCATGCAGCAAGGGGTGCAAGCCAGGGCTTCGGTGCGTCAGCGGGTCGTGCCAGCAGGTGCCGCGCATCGATGAGCTTCCGTGTCTGTTCCCCTCTGACTGTCCCTGGACCGCGGAGTGCGAATACTCGAACGGAGAACGGCGCTGCTCGATGGGAGCACGGCTCGGCGCGACGTGCGGCAGGTGTCTGCGCGGTCTGGTGTGTTCAATCGATGGGCCGCCGGCGAGCGGGGTGTGCCTGCGAATGGGTGACGTGGGCGAGACCTGCGATCCGTCGTTCGAAGGCCGAGACTGCATCCCCGGCGCGACCTGTCTCGGCGGGCTCTGCGTGAAGCAGAACGACGAAGGCGGCGCGTGCCCGTGTGCGCGTGGCATCTCCTGCATCGGCGGTCGGTGCGTTCGAGAGCGCCTGCCCGAAGGCGCCGCTTGCGACATGTTCGCGGAAGGCCAGTGCGACACCGGGCTCGCGTGCCGGCCTGTCGGCGACGCGGGCATGGGCGCCTGCGCTCCTTTCACCGAGACACCTCAGCCTCAGCCCGGGACCTGCCCGTGAGTCTCGGCCTCACCCCAGCACGACCTGGACTCCTGCATGATCTCCACTGACGCCACGACGCTCGCGTGCCAGCAGTGCAACGGCGCCCTGCAGGTCGGCCGGCTCGACAAGACCTCGACGTGCCCGTGGTGCGGCTCGGGCAACATCGTGAAGCGGCCACCACGCCCGGGCATGCCGCAGCCCTCGTTCGTCATCGGCTTCACGAAGTCGGCCGACGAAGTGAAACGCGACGTGAAGGCGTGGTCGAAGCGCGTGTCGTTCTGGGCGCCGCGCGCGTTCCGCAAGCTCGAGGTCGAACAGCTTCGGCCCGTCTACCTGCCTGCGTACCTCGTCAGCGGCGTGGTGACGGGCCACTGGAGTGCGCAGGCCGGCTACGAGTACCGAAAGCTCAAGTCGCGCAACGGCAAGACCGAGATGGAGACCGTGACCGAGTGGCACGCGGTGGGCGCCGACTACGCGCTGCGGGTGCACGATCTGCTCCTCTCGGCGTCGGAGCGCGTCAGCAACGGCGAGCTGCAGCAGCTCGAGCCGTACGACCTCGGGCGGCTCGCGCGCTACTCCGACGCCGCCATCGCAGGCTGGCCCGCCGAAGAGCCTGCACGCGACGTGAACTCGCTCGACGACTCGCTCACGAACGAAGTGACGGCCTCGATGGCGCCCCGCCTGCGCGCCCTGGTTCCAGGAGAGAAGGTCGACGACTTCACCTTCACCAGCGCCATCGTCGACCCGGCGTTCGCCTCGGTGCTGGTGCCCGTGTGGACGATGATGGTGCGCTGGCACGAGACGAAGCCGAGCGTTCGCGTGCTGGTGAACGGCCAGACCGGGCAGGTCACGGGCAAGGTGCCGACGTCGTGGCTCAAGGTGACGCTCGCGGTGCTGCTGGTGCTCGCGGCCCTCGGCGGAGCCATCTGGTGGCTCTCGCAAGAAGGGCGGCTGTCATGAGCGCGTGCGCTCGGTGTCAGAGCGTGCTCGAGGCGGGCGATCTGCGCTGCCCGGTGTGTTCGCTGCCACCTCCATCGACAGAGCGCCCCGAGGCCGTCACCTCGAAGGTGCTGCGCTGCAAGGAGTGCCACGCGGCCCTGCGCTACTCCGAGCAGCTGGCGAAGACCGTCTGCGGCTTCTGTGGCGCCGCGCTCGAGCTCGAGCTGTCGACCGACCCGGTGGAGCACGCCGAGGCCTGGGTGCCCTTCACCGTTTCGAAGGCCGAGGCGACGAGCGCGCTGAGACAGTGGCTCGGCAAACGCGGCTTCTTCGCGCCCGGAGATCTCGCCGAGACCTCGAAGGTCGACAGCATGCACCCCGTCGCCTGGGCCGCGTGGGTCGTCACGGGTTCGGCCGACGTCACCTACGGCACCGACGTGTACGGCGCTGGCCACAAAGCGACGTGGGGCCCCGGCACCGGCCGCTTCTCGAAGGCGCTCAACCTCATCGTGCCTGCGACGAAAGGCCTCTCGCTCGAAGAGGTGGTGAAGCTCGGCCAGTACGACGTCGCGAGCGCACAGGCCGAAGCCCTCGCCGACGTGCCAGGAGAAGACTTCGGGGTGACCCGTGCGAGCGCGCGCTCCCGCATTCTCGAGGGCGTGCGTGACGACGCGACCGCCGAGATCGAACGCCGGCACAAGGGCCTGCTCCGCAAGACGAAGCTCGACGCGATGCTGACCGGCCTCTTCACCCGGCGCCTGCTGCTGCCGGTCTGGGTGCTCACCTACCGCTACGGCAACGACAAGTTCCGCGTCGTCGTTCACGGGCAGCGCGCGCGGACCATCGTCGGCAAGTCACCCATCTCACCGTGGCGAGTGCTGGGCGCCGTGGCTGCCGCGCTGGGCCTCGTCGCTGCGTTGCTTGGCGCGCTCGAGCTATACGAGCGGTTCCACTGACGTCACTTCTTCTTGCCGGCCAGCGTCTGAACCCGCGAACGGAGCCACGCGTCAGCGCGCTCTGGAGGTGCTGCGCAGCCAGCACCTCGGCGACTGCTTCACCTGAGGCGATCGTTCATCGAACTTCGCTCCGCGGGTTTCGTTCGAGAATGCCTGCGCCGAAGACCTGCTCGAGGCCCAGGTACTCGAGGTGCACGTAGCCGATGTGGCAGCCACACGTCGCGGCGCTGCACGGCCGCGGCTTCAGCACCTGCTCGAAGTTCGCGTCGTACAGGTTGCCCAGCGGCGCCTTGATGAAGTGACACGACCGCGCGACGCCCTCGCCGTCGACCGAGATGACGGTGTGCCCACCTGCGCACGCGCGACCGAAGCTGGGGTGCCGTGCGTTGTTCACGGGGAAGAGTGGATCGACGCGCGCGAAGTGCGCGAGGTCGTCATCGGTGTAGCCCGCGTCGCTCGACTTGACGGCGTTCACCCAGACATAGACGTCGGGCGGCAGCCGCTGTCGCAGCGAGTCCAGCGCGGAGCGGAACTTCGGGAACCCGACGACGCCGACCGAGAACGAGACGCCCTTCGCGCGCAGCCGTTCGGTCTGTTCGATGAAGCGGTCCTCCTTCGTCCAGTCGGGGTGGTACGTCGCCCAGATGCCGACCTTCTTCGGGTCGCACGTCTCCAGAAAGTCGAGGCGCGCCGACAGGTTCGTCTGAATCGCCACCTTCTCGACGTGCGGCAGGCGCGAGAGCCGGGTGAGCGCCGCTTGATACCGACGCTGCGTCAACGCTTCGCCCCACGGCGTGAAGAAGACCCGCAACGGAGCCCTGCGCGCTTCACACCACGACACGAACTTCTCGAGCGCGCGCGCGTCGACCGCGTGCTCCTCGTCGGTCTCGTGGTGCTTCGCGAACGGGCAGTAGGTGCAGCCGTAGTTGCACGACGAGAGCGGGCCCCGGTACAGAATCGTGAGGCTCACTTCGCCTCCCAGGCGCGCATGCGCGTCTCGACCTCGTCAGAGAAGAGCCACGGGCCGAGCGCGTCGCTGACCTCGAAGCCGCGCGGCGTGAGACGAAGGGTTCCATCGCTCCAGGTCGCGAGGCCCTCGTCGAGCAGCTCGGACAGCCACGGGAGCGCGGCGAGCAACCCGACACCGAACCGCTTCGTGAACGCGGTGTCGTTCGTGCCATCACCGAAGAGCGAGAGCACCACCCACCGCCGTTGCTGCTCCTCGACCGACAGCTCGAAGCCCGAGTGCGCCGAGCGGAACGAGCTCGCCGGCCGCGCGAGGTAGTCGTCGATGATGGAGCGCACGGCGCGGGGCTCCACCGCCCAGTCATGCGCGTAGTGCACCGCCTTCGTGTACGAACGCGCGCCCACGCCGAGGCCGATCATGCCGTCATCTTCCGCGTGGTACTCGGGCAGCTGCAGCTCGACCACGTCGCGGCGTTGGAACACCCGCATCGAGCGCTGCACATAGCCATGGCTCGTGAGCCAGTCGCGGCCCACGCGGTACAGGCTCAGCCGGTGGTCGTCCCACGAGGCGGCGCGTTTGCCGAGGAACGTGAGCGGCCGCACGTAGAGCGGGTACAGGTACAGCTCTTCGGGTCGCCAGCGCAGCGCCGTCTCGAGGCTGCCGATGAACGAGGCCTCGGTCTGCCCCTCCATGCCGTAGATGAGGTCGATGTTGAGGTGGGCCTTCGAGCGCGCACGAATGAGGTCGAGCGTGCGCGTGACGTCACCGTTCGCCTGGGGCCGCTTCACCGCCGCGACCTCGGCCTCGACGAACGACTGCACGCCCAGTGACAACCGCGTCGCCTGCGAGAGCACCTCGAGCTTGTCGGCCGTCACCGTCGACGGAGACAGCTCGACCGAGAGCGGAATGCGCCCCATGCCCATCGTCTGGCGCATGAGCGTCACCACGCGCTCGAGCTGCTTCGCGTCGAGGTACGTCGGCGTGCCGCCACCGATGGCCGCGCGCGTGAACGTCGCCGGCCCCACCGCCTTTGCCGTCTGGGCCGCCTCGACCTCGAGCTGCGTGAGGAACTTCTCCACCACCGTCTCGACCGGGTTCACCGTCGTGAACAGGTTGCAGAAGCCGCAGCGCATCTCGCAGAACGGAATGTGCACGTAGAGAAAGCGCGCCTCTTTCCGCTCCAATGCCCAGACCTGCTCGAGCGGCCGGGGCGACTCGAAGCGGCGATAGGCCGTCTTGTGGGGGTAGCCATACACGTACTGCTGGTACGGCGACCTCGTCAGGAACTGGTGCAGTCTCGACGTCACGGGCCACCCACTCAACCACGCCCGTTTTTCGGCCGCTTGTGGTTATGGAGGAGCGCATGTCGATGGACCTCTGGCCAGACAGGCTCGCAGCGCTCGAACAGGCCGTGCTTCGCACGCAACAGGCAGCTCCGGCGCGGCGCCTCGTGGGGCATTTGAAGCTCGAGACCTCTCGCCGGGTGACCGACGTCTTTCTCGGAGACTCGACGCAGGTCGACAGCAGCGTCTCCATCGTCGACGCCGAGGTCGCGCCGCTGGCCGAGATCTTCTTCACCACCGACGAAGGCCACGTCTACGAGGTCGAGGTCGACGGGCGACCGGTGTCGGGGCGGCTCATCGAGAAGCACCTGCTCACCTTCGAAGGCGGAGCGCTGACCCGCGTCTTCGGCCCCGACCGCGTCTTCGTGAAACGCGCGGGCGCGTGGGTGAACGAGCCGGCGGTGCTGCCGCCTCCGATTCCGGGCAGGCCCGCAGCAGCGCGGCACGCGTTTCGTTCGCCGCTCGAGGTGACGCTCGACCCCGCCCAGCAACGCGCGGTCGATCTGCCCCGGCATGAACACCTGCTGCTGCTCGGCGAGGCTGGCTTCGGCAAGACGACGGTGGCGCTGCATCGGTTGCTGGCCTTGCGTGAGAAGCACCTCGCAGACAGCTCGCGACGGTTTCGTGGCGCGGTGCTCGTTCCGACGGAAGGCCTTCGTCGCCTGACGCAGCTGATGCTGCAGCGGCGCAACGTGAACGACGTCGACGTGTGGACGTTCGACGAGTGGGTGACTGGCGAGGCGCGGCGCGCGTTCAAGGATCTGCCGCGGCGCCAGAGCGAGAACACGCCGTCTCCCGTCGTACAGCTCAAGCGCCACCCTGCCCTGCGGCCCACGCTCGAGGCGTTCGTTCGCCAGCACGGCAAGCCGCTCGAAGACGAAGACCGCCCGCGCCGGGGCAACGCGCTCGCCTCTCGCGCCGATCTCGAGCACCTCTTCGGCGATCGCGCGTGGATGTCGGCCGTCGTCGAGCGCGCAAACGGAGCCCTCTACCCCACCGCCGTCGAGACCATCGCCCAGCACACGAAGGTGCAGTTCCTCGACCCGAGCGACGTCGCCTACGGCCACGTCGACCTCGAGGCGCGCACGGCTGTCGATGGGCGCGGGCTCGACGAAGGCACGCCCACCGAAGACGCGAACTCGGCCGACGCGGAAGATCACGCGGTGCTCTTCGAGCTCGAGCGGCTGCGATCGCTCGCGCGTGGAAAGCAGCCGATGCCGCTCGGGGCGTACGACGTGGTGTTCATCGACGAAGCCCAGGAGTTCGCGCCCATCGAGCTCGGCGTGATGGCGCGCGCGCTGCGCAAAGGCGGCGTGTTCGTCGTCGCCGGAGACGCCGCGCAGCAGGTCGACCCCACCGCCGTGTTCACCGGGTGGAACGGGGTGATGGCCGAGCTCGGCATCGCGGGCTCGAAGCAGATTCGGCTCGAGATCAACTACCGGTGCCCACCCGACGTCACCACGCTCGCCCGGCACGTCATCGACCCCTCGGTTCCACTCGCGCCGACGCCGGCCGTGACCTGGGCGCCGTTCTTTGCCCCGTTTCATCTCTCGGTGTGGCTCAGCGACTCGTTGCGACAGCTCATCGGAGACGATGCGTCGGCGAGCGTGGCCGTCATCTGCCGCACGCCCGAGGCGGCGAAGCGCGTGCAGCAGCGCCTGCGCGGCATCACCACCACGCTCGCGCTCAACGGCGACTTCCCCTTCAAGCCCGGCATCGTCGTCACCTGCGTGCAGGAGATCAAAGGGCTCGAGTTCGACATCATCGTGCTGCCCGACGCGGCGGCGACGACGTGGCCCAACACGCAGGACTCGCGCCGCGGGCTCTACACGGCCATGACGCGCGCCTCACATCGGCTCGTGCTCGCGTGGGCCGGCGCGAAGAGCCCGCTGCTCGAATAGGTCAGACGCGTGAAGCCGCGCGGAGCCGCTCGGTCCACTGCACCTCGAACAGCAGGGTTCCGCCGACATGCCGCGCCTCGATGGCTTGCAGCTGCCTCGCCGTGCGCTCGACGCCGTAGTGAATGACACCTTCCCACCACGCGACGTACTCGGCAGGCACTGGCAGCGGGTACTCGACGAGCAGCTCGCCACCTGTGTCGCCGTACGAGACCCATTGAAACCGCACGCCCCGCAACGCCGCCTGGGCGAGCCACCCCAGCCGCGAGAACAGCGACGCGGGCGAATCACCCAGGCTCGCCAGCAACACCGAGAGCAGTGGCCGCACCACGTTCGAGAGGCTCTCCTGCACCGCGGCCTTCCCGACGAGGCGCACCAGTGACGACCCGCCGACGCTGCCAATCGTCTGCGTGAGCGAGATGGACTCGCGATGGCCCCACCACGCGCGGTCGAGTGGCTTCGTGAGCATCAGCTGCACGTCGGGCGACGCCGACTTCACCACCGCGTCGAACTGGCTCAGGCTCCGCAACGCCTCGGCCACGCCTCGAATGAAGAGGGCACTGCTCGAGAACGAGGCGTTCGTCTGCATGCTCCCAAGACGCTTCGAAGCGCCCAACCGTCGCATCGATGGTTTGCCATTGACCCCGGTCGGCAACGGGCTACGCGCCGCACATGTTCCGACTCTCGACGTGGTTGGTGCTCTTCGGGCTCGTGCTCGCTGGCTGTGGCTCGACGGCGCAGCGCTGCAGCGCGCTGACGTGTACGGGGTGCTGTGACTCGAGCGGCATGTGCCGAAGCGGTAGCGAGTCGAGCGCCTGTGGGAGCGGCGGCAACACCTGCACGGCCTGCTCCGCTGGCGGCTTCTGCTCGTTCGGAAGCTGCAGCACGGGCAGCAGCGGCGCAGGCCCGGCCGGCGCGGGTTCTGCCGGCGGTGGCAGCGCGGGCGGAGCTGGCGGCGGTAGCTCGTCGAACACCGTCACCGACTGGGCCTCGTGGTGCCGGCTCGCGGCGGCCGCGGTCGAGGGCTTCTATGGCCGCTGCGGCTACTACACGACGCAGGGCATCACCGAGTCGATCGCCGCGAGCCAGGCCGCCTGTCTCGCACGGCCACCTCCCGGGCTCGCTGACGGCCGCGCGAGCCTGAACTCCACCGGCGCGTCGGCCTGCATCGCGCTCTTCAACGGCCGCAGCTGTGCCGAGGGGCTTCCGTCTGGCTGTGAGGCGCTGGTCACCGGCCTCGTCGCTCGTGGTGGCAACTGCTACCAGTCCATCGAGTGTGACTCGACGTCGTGGTGCGATCTCACGACGTCATGCCCGGGCCGCTGTGTCGCGCGAATCGCGCTGGGGCAACCGGTCAGCGGCGACGCCCGCTGCGTCGACGGTGCCTATGCCTACAACAGCGTGTGCACGGCGCTCGTCGCCATGGGCCAGTCGTGCGCGCCGACGGGCGGCAGCAGCATCACGCGTGGCTGCGTCAATGGTGGCAGCTGCATCAACAACGTCTGCGCACCGCGCCAGCTCGACCTCACCGAGAACCAGACGTGCACCCCGAACACGAACCCCGAGTGCGCCCGTGGCCTGCAGTGCGTCGCCAACCGCTGCATTCCCCTCGTCGATCTGAACGGCGCCTGCGACAGCGCCCGAACCTGCAAGTGGGACCTGTACTGCAGCCCGGCGAACGTCTGCGTGCGGCCTGGAGCTGCGGGGGCCGTGTGCGGGCCTGATCAGCGCTGTGCGACGAACCTGTACTGCAACCGCCCCACGGGCTCGACGACGGGCACGTGCGCCGCGCTCAAGCAGGTCGACCAGGCCTGCACCGCGAGCTTCGAGTGCAACACCGACACGATGTACTGCACCGCCACCACCGCGATGCCGAACGGCGTCTGTCGTCTGAAAGGCGCGGTCTCGGCGACCTGCACGTACCAGAACCGGTTCGCGGCGTGCGCCGAGGGCCTGTACTGCACGGCCACCACGACGAGCCCCAACGGCGTGTGCGCGAACCAGAAGGGCGCCAACGCGACGTGCGTCGACTCCGCTGAGTGCCAGAGCCGAACGTGCACGACGGGCCGCTGCACGACACCGACCTGTGTCGACCCGACGCCTTGAACGTTCGGCTCGTCAGCCTCGCGCTGGTGGTGGGCCTCACGGCTGCGGCTCAGACGTTCCCTCCGCCCGTCGAGCGTCTGCGAGTCTCAGTTCCCAAGAGCACGGCCACGCTGACTGCCGATGGCCGCCTCGATGAGCCCGCGTGGACCGATGCTGCCGCGCTGACGCCGTTCGTGCAGGTCGAGCCTGATCAGCTCAAGCCCGCGAGGCTGGCGACGAGCGTGCGCGTGCTCGCCACGAACGACGGGTTGTGGGTGGGCGCGCGCTGCGACGACGACGAAGGGACGAGCGGCGTGCAGCAGACCGACCTGCGCCGTGACTTCTCGCTCTCGCGCGGCTTCGACTGGTTCGGCGTGGTGCTCGACCCGCTCGGTGACGGGCGCAACGCGTTCGGCTTCTTCGTCACACCCTGGGGCAGCCAGCACGACGTGCAGGTCATCGACGACGAGATCACCGAGACCCAGTGGGACACGGTGTGGACCGCGGCGGTGACGCGAGACGAGCGCGGCTACACGGTCGAGCTGATGGTGCCGTGGAAGAGCCTGCGCACCGAGCCCGACCGGTCGACGTGGGGCTTCAACGCCGCGCGCGCGGTCAGGCGCACGATGGAGCGCACCGCGTGGAGCCCCTTCCCCCGCAACTTCAGCCCGTTTCGCATGACGTACGCGGGGCAGCTGCAGTTCGAGGCGCCTCCGACGACGAGCGCGGGCTTGAACCTGCAGCTGCGGCCCTACGGCATCGTGCGCTTCGATCGCGTGGGCGACGGAGCCATCGGCGTACGGCCCAACGCAGGCGGAGAGGTGACGTGGGCGCCGACGACGAACTCGGTCATCGATCTCACCGCCAACACCGACTTCGCCGAGGTCGACGTCGATCGCCGCGTGGTGAACCTCTCGCGCTACTCGGTGCTCTTCCCCGAGCGGCGGCAGTTCTTCCTCGAGAACGCCGGGTTGTTCTCGATGCCGAACGCGTTGGTCGCGCCGTTCTTCAGCCGCGCCATCGGCCTCACCAGCACGGGCCAGCCGCAGCCACTCTCGGCGGGCGGGCGCTTCGTCTACCGCTCGTCGGAGCGCAGCCTGGGCGCGATGGTGGTGCACACGCTGCCGACCGACACGCAGCGCTCGAGTCTGTTCGGCGTCGCGCGCTACTCGCATCACCTGCTGGGCGAGAGCCGGGTCGGCGGCATGGTGGTGGCGCGGCACGACTTCGAGGCGGGCACCGACAGCGCCACCAACGTGGTGCCGGCGATCGACGTGCTGCTGCGCAGCGGCGCGGTGTCGGTGAGCGGCATGGTGAGCGGCAGCGTCGATCAGGTGCACGATGGCTCGGCGCCGATGCTCGGCCTGACAGGCTCGCTCGCCGCGAGCGTGCAGGGAACGTGGGGGCGGCTGTCGGCGGGCGGCTCGGCGGTGTCTCCGGGTTATCGCACGCGCTCGGGCTTCATCTCGCGGGAGGCGGCGGTGCTGGCGACGTCGAGCTACGTGCTCGACTGGCGGCCAGCGTGGTTGCCGAAGGGCGTACGCACCATTCAGCAGTATTTCGACGGCAGCCTGGTGTTCGGCTCGGGCGACGGCCGCTTTCAAGAGGCGAACGCCTACCTCGAGGCGATCTGGATCACGCTCGATGGCGGTGATCGCGGGTGGCTCTACGGGCAGCGCACGTGGCAGTCACTCGACGCGCCGTTCGCGCCGGTGCCTGGGGTTTCGTTTCCCGCAGGGAGCTCGACGTTCGATCGCATCGGCGTCGCGGCGTACAGCGAGCAGAGTCGGCTCTTCTCCGCGGGCGGCAACGTGGGCGTGGGCCGGTACTTCCTCGCCGACTTCGTGCGCGCGCAGGGGCAGGTCGGGTTCTCGCCCGTGCCGCACGTCGGGCTGTTCTTGAACTACGAGCTGAACCGGTTCGATGGCGAAGGCGTGCGGAGCGGTGGCGTGTCGACGCACCTGCTGCAGCTCGAGGGGCGGCTGGGCCTGACGCCGAAGCTGCAGCTCATCGGCAGCTACCAGCGCGACACGGCCGGCAACGTGGGCCTGACGAACGCGCGGCTCGCGTGGGAGTTTCTGCCGTTGTCGTTCGTGTACGTGGTGTTCACCGATTCACGCACGGCGTTCACGGTGCCGGGGGCTCCGCCGTCGGAGCAGCGCTTGGTGGTGAAGGCGACGTACACCTGGCGGCCGTGATCACTCCCAGAGCGGCTTGCGCGGCGGAGGCACGGGGCCTCGCGGCTCGGCGTCGAGGGTGACCTTGTCGACGGGCTTCATCGTGAAGTCGGCGTTCACCTGTGCGTGCGCCCAGGTGAGGAGCAGGTCGAAGTCGGCGCGATCGAGCGGGCAGCTGCCGAGCGAGCCTTCGAGGCACGGCGCGTAGGAGTGGAGCGGGCCGCCAGGACGAATGCCGATGGTGTGGCCGAAGTCGCGCAGCGCGGCAGCCTGGGGCTGCGAGAGGTTCTTGGCTTCTCGCGCGTACTCGTTGACGAGGTCTTGCATGAAGGCCCACGCGTCGTCGTCGCTGAAGGAGTCGGCGTCGACGGAGCGATCGAGCGAGACGATGAAGCGAACCGCGGCGCGCTGGGCGTGTTCGTCCATGGGAGTGGGGCACTCTGCCAGCCCATGAAATTCCACGCCAACCTTGCGCAGGCGCGCACGGGCGGGTGTGTTGCCGAGCAGCCGTTCACCCGCACAAGGATTCCTGCATGCCTCCTCGCCCGATCATGAACCCGATTCGCCCCGGTGGTGGAATCGGTGTTGGCCCGACGAAGCCCACCACGACGCCGAAGCTGCCGACGGCGACGACGCTGAAGAACGTGCTCGGCACGTACAAGTTCCACTCGCCCGACAAGGAGATTCCCTGGAAGGCGAAGAAGCCGGCGGGCGCGGTGCTCGGGTCGGTGACGATTCAGAAGGCGCCGAAGGACAAGCCGGGCCAGACGATCACGGCGCACGTGCTGAAGAGCGACCCGACGAAGGTGTATTTCGAGATGCGCAACGAGGGGTACCGCATGCCTCCGCCGCGCCCGGGGCTGATCGTGAACCCGCCTCCGCCGTCGTACTTCCAGCCGAAGTACTTCGGCCCGGTGTCGATCACCCGCCTGCCGAAGGGTCTTCCGACAGCGGAGTGATCCGGCTGTTGCGACTGCTTGACACCCAGCCGTCAGGCGGGCACAAGGGAGCCGTCAGTTCCGCAGCAACGGGGAGTGGCTCAGCCTGGTAGAGCACTTGGTTCGGGACCAAGGGGTCGCAGGTTCGAATCCTGTCTCCCCGACTGATAGAAGGCCCTGATTTTGTTCGGGAAACCGAATGAAGTCAGGGCCTTCTGCTTTTGCCCTCTTGCGAGGCCTGATGCGCTCTTCAACGCCGAAAC